>CACYDO010000001.1 GCA_902773165.1 uncultured Ruminococcus sp.
AAAGCTACACCGGCACCGCCTGTTGGTCCTGCATTAGGTCAGCACGGCGTTAACATTATGGCATTTACTAAGGAATTCAACGAGCGTACAAAGGGTGACGCAGGTCTTATTATCCCTGTTGTAATCACCGTTTACGCAGACCGTTCGTTTACGTTCATCACTAAGACTCCGCCGGCAGCAGTTCTTATCAAGAAGGCCTGCAACATTCAGAGCGGTTCAGGTGTTCCGAACAAGACGAAGGTTGCAAATATTACCCGTGATCAGGTCAGGAAGATTGCCGAGCAGAAGATGAAGGACTTGAACGCTTCAAGTGTAGAATCTGCTATGAGCATGATAGCGGGAACAGCACGCAGCATGGGCGTAGTTGTTGTTGATTAATATTAACTGACCAATAACCCGGGTGGGAGGACAGTATCCGTAATTACCACTCTACAGGGAGGAAAACTAATGAAACACGGTAAGAAGTATGTTGACAGCGCGAAGCTCGTTGACAGAACAAAATTTTATGAGCCCAAAGAGGCTATGGAAGCAGTTATCAAAACTGCAACAGCTAAGTTTGACGAAACAGTAGAAGTTCACGTTAAGCTCGGCGTAGACGGAAGACACGCTGACCAGCAGGTAAGAGGAGCTATCGTTCTTCCTAACGGTACAGGCAAAAAGGTCAGAGTTCTCGCTATCTGCAAGGGCGCTAACGTTGATATCGCTAAAGAGGCAGGCGCTGATTACGTAGGCGCAGAGGATATGACTCAGAAGATCCAGCAGGAAAACTGGATGGACTTTGACGTTCTTATCACAACACCCGACTGCATGGGTCTTGTAGGCCGTCTTGGTAGAATCCTCGGCCCCAGAGGCTTGATGCCGAACCCGAAGGCCGGTACTGTAACTCCTGATATCGCAAGAGCCATCAAAGAGGCTAAGGCCGGTAAGATCGAGTATCGTCTTGATAAGACAAACATCATTCACTGCCCGATCGGCAAGGCTTCCTTCGGTCCCGATAAGCTCCAGGAGAACTTCGATACGCTCATGGGCGCTATCGTAAAGGCTAAGCCGGCTGCTGCAAAGGGTCAGTACGTAAAGTCCTGCGCAGTTGCTTCTACAATGGGTCCGTCCGTAAGAATCAGCCCGAGCAAGTTCCAGGCTTGATTTAATTAAAAATGATTTTTTAAGGGTCTTCCTCAGGGAAGGCTCTTTTTTTTACCGGGTATGCACACGGAGTACGTTCGCTCAGCTATAAGTGTCATATGCGGAAATATGCTATATCTATTCATTAGCTGTAACGGAACTGCCTGTCGGCGCTTGCCGACCCCGGGGGCGGTTCCGGGCGGGTTTGTTGTTGTGGCTACTTGGTCTCCGCGCCGTTAGCCGAAAAAAATTATTCTTTCACATATGAACGAAAATCTACCATCTGAATTGTACTATTTAATGAGGGGGGAACAAAATTGACAGAACACAACAGCCGTGCGGAAGATATTGTCCGCAAATATGCCGATCTCATTTATCGAGCTGCATATCAGAATTTACAAAGCAGAGCCGATGCGGAAGACATTTTCTCAGAGGTGTGCCTTGTCGTTCTTACGAAAAATCCCCCCGAAGACAGCGAGGAACACCTGAGAAAATGGCTTATCACCGTAACGCTCAACAAATGCCGTAATCTGCGAAAATCCTGGTGGAGAACGAGAGTAGATTCGATAGAGGAGCATCTTGATATTCCGTCACCCGAGGAGAACAGGGAGGTTATGGAGGAGTTAAAGCAGCTGCCCGTGAATTATCGGAATGTTATATACCTGTATTACTACGAGGAATACACGATAGCGGAGATCGGTGAAATTCTCGGCAAAAGCCCGAATACGGTAAGCACATGGCTGCGGCGCGCACGAAAAAAGCTAAAGGATATTTTGGAGGAGTGAAGCACTATGAAGGACAATAAGTACACAAGGGCGATAAACGCTGTCAGGATCAGTGATAAAGCTCTGGAAAACGGCTTGAAGTACGCAAGGGAAAATTCTGTACATGAAAGAAAGGGTAAGGTGATCGTTATGAA
>CACYDO010000002.1 GCA_902773165.1 uncultured Ruminococcus sp.
AAATATTAGTGGGCAACCCAAAACGCGGCGGCCAACTGACCGTCACGGTAAAGCAAAATCGGAACTGCCTCCGGGCGCTTGCCCGGCGGCCCGGGATTATATTTGACAAACATTGATTTATGTGATACAATATCCAAAGTGAAATTGAAATTCGTTTTCATTTTTTTAATATACGGAGGATATTATAATGAGATCATCACACATAAAAAGATTTGCAGCCGCAGTTTGCGCAGCAGCGGCTGCTTTGTCGTCAATGAGCGCGTGCAGCTTTGGCGGAAATGTTGAAACTGCCGGAAAGGAGAGCAGCGACGAGCCGAAAAAGCTCAGTGTGGTAACTACCATATTTCCGCAGTACGATTTCACAAAACAGCTTGCAGGAAATTTAGCCGATGTAACCATGCTTATCGGGCCGGGAGAAGAGGCGCATACTTATGAGCCTACTCCGCAGGATATCATAAAAATCCAGAATGCCGATATTTTTATTTACGCCGGAGGTGAATCCGAATCCTGGGTAAATGGAATTTTAGGTTCATTTGATTCAAGCGGCATGGAAATAATTGATATGATGACGCTCTGCGATACGGTGGAGGAGGAGATCGTCGAGGGCATGGAGGGCTATGACAGCGAGCATGACGAGAACGATTACGAAGGAAACGAAGAGGACAACTCCCCGAAGGAAACGACCGACCCCGATGAAGCAGAATTTGATGAGCATGTGTGGACGTCTGTTGACAACGCACAGATAATTTCGCAGGCGATTTCTGACGCGCTGTGCAAGGTTGATGAGGATAATTCCGCCGTATACCGCGAAAACTGCGAGAAATACCTCTCCGAACTTTCATCGCTGAAAAAAGAGATAGCTCAGACGGTAAACGGCGGCGTTAGAAAAACTATTGTTTTCGGTGACAGATTCCCGGCGCGCTATTTTACAGATGAATTCGGACTCGATTACTATGCCGCTTTTGCAGGCTGCGCCGAACAAAGCGAGCCGAGCGCAGGAACGGTTGCGTTTCTGATAGATAAGGTGAATCAGGAAGATATTCCCGTTGTTTTCTACATTGAGCTTTCTAACGGAAAGGTCGCAGATACAATTGCAGAAAGCACGAATGCAAAAACAATGTGCTTTAATTCATGTCATAATATTTCTATGGAACAGTATCTGAACGGCGTGACGTATGTCGAGCTTATGCGCCAGAACTGCGAAGCGCTTAAAGAAGCTTTGTATTGATTTGAGATACGGCACAAAGGTTTGCTTGATTACTATGGTTAGTGTGGGGGTGTGGAGCTGCACTTTTCACCCATTACTCCACGATCCATACTTGATTTACAATAATTACAGAAACAGCCCGCAGGTCAAGCTTGCGGGCTGTTTTGTGTTCTATGTGATTATTATTCATGCCTGCGCATTGTTTTGTAGTTCTCCAGGTACGGCTCAAATTCGGCAGACGTATCCGAGTTTGATGAGCGCCATTCCTTGTGGCAGATGATATCGCTTTCAAAGCCGTAGTAAGCGTCTATGTATGCGATAAGCTTGTCGAGCGCTTCAAGCTGTGCTTCGGGATATTCCGTTTCCACGGGGTATCCCATGTCCGGGCTGCCTACGTGACATAGCTCTATTCCGACAGACCAGCTGTTCATACCGATGTCGATCCCTCCGGAGGAGTATTCGTCGCGTCCGTCATCGTAAACGCCGAATTTTGCGTCTGTACCGGGGTCGCCTCCGCCGACATGATATGCTATCTGATCGAGAGGAAGACACTGAACGATAGTTCCGTCGCGTCCTATGACGAAATGTGTTGCAACTTCACCGCCGTTCCGTCCGAGCCACATCTGCACAATTCCGTAAGGATCGTGCTGTTCCTCGGTATCGTGGATAACGATATATTTCTGATAATCGTCTGTTTTTATGCCGTGACAAAAGCTGTCATAGATTTGCGGCTGTATATTCAGCTGACTGCGGATTTCTTCCGCTTCTTTTGAAGCAGGAGAAATATCGGGGTTGTCGGTAATAGTGTTTTCTGTGCCTTTATCATTTTGCTCCGGTTCGCTGGAAGACTGCTCTTCTTCGACGATACTTGCGGTTTTGACTTCTACGGTAACGTCCTCTTCGGAAGAGGTTTCAGAGGGCGCTGCGGAGGATATAACTCTTTCTGTGCTTGAAGCAGATGATATTTCCGCAGATGACGTTTCGGTTAACTGTGAATCAGATCGGCTCGAATCAGATAGTTCTGTATCGGAAGCAACGGATAAAACGGAAGAAGCCGCTTTCGATACGGCACTATCAGAGGTTTCCTGCTCCGCTGTGATTTCTGTCGGCACATTGGAAGATATGCTGTCTGTTTTGTGACCGCAGCCGGATAGAAGTGCTATGACAGCGACTGCGGCGATTATGCTTGTTATTTTGTTTCTTTTCATGTTGTTTCCTCTTATTGATCGGAGTTGTTTTTGCAGTGATATTCTATTGCTCTGTACACAAACTCCGCTGTACCCTTGCCGGCTGCGTTGTCGATACTCTCGGTAAATTCTCCGCCGCCTGCGTACATTCTGCCAAGACCGAGAAGCAGCTTGTCTGTGCAGTCATAAAAATTCTCGTTAAAGAAATTTTGAAGCTTTTTGACCTGCGCTTGTACAGCATCGTCAGACGGATCACGTCCGCGCATAGCGCCGAACTGCGTGAAAATTTCCATTGTTTCTTCGGCAAGGCGCTTGTCGTCCTCGTCTGTTCTGTTCTTGCTCTTTTCTGCAAACTGTTTGAACTGCGGAGTATCACCCCACTGCTTTTTAGCCTGCTTCGAATATTCGTCGAGCTTTGTTTTGTCAAATGCAGAAAAATCCGGGCAGGCGCCCGGAGCCTGTTCCGATTTTACTTCTTTTTGGGCGGAAATTTGGTCTCCGCGTTTCAGGACTTGCCTATTATTATCTGCATATACAAGATCCATATATCTCACTCCCAATAATTTTATTCCTAGTGCAAGGTTTATCAAGTTTTCAATATGCTCTTTTTTTAGCTTCAGCATTTCGATCTGCTGTTCAAGAATCTTCTTTCTGTCATAACACGGGTCGTTCATTATTTTTTTGATATCTTTCAGAGGAACTTCAAGCTCTCTGAAAATCATGATCTGACGCAGCTTCTCCAACGCCGATTCATCATATAATCGGTAGCCGCTTTCTGTACGGCTGTCTGGTGAAAGAAGCCCGATAGAATCGTAATATTGCAGAGTGCGCACGGTCAGACCGGTTATCTTGCTCACCTCATGTATTGTCATCATATTTTGCAGCCTCCCCTCATGTATATAATATACAACATAACGTAACGTAATAGTCAATAGGTAAAATGAAAAATCTTCCGATTGCACAAATTGATCGTATAAAAAATGTGAAGTATGCACTGATATTACGGTTACTGCTTAAAAATTACACGTATACTTTTAAGAATGCGGTAATAAATCGCTATTCACAACAAAGTATCATCGGAACTGCCAACGGCGATACGCCGCAAATTCCATTCGTTTTTGCCGCAAATTCCATTTGTTTTGGTATTGACAAAATCGTTGAAAAATGCTATTATAACAAGAAAAGTAAAAGAAGAAAATGAGGCAGCGAGCAGTATGTGAAATGGCTGTTCGGCTGCACGGAGGAGTGTGTTGAAAATGGCTTATTATTTTGAAGAACCGTCTCGTACATTTGGCGAGTATCTGCTTGTTCCCGGCTATTCGTCGAGTGAATGTATCCCCAATGCGGTAAGTCTTAAAACGCCGCTTGTCAAGTACAAAAAGGGCGAAGAGGAGTGCCCTCTTACGATGAATATCCCGATGATCAGCGCCATTATGCAGTCGGTTTCAAACGACACTATGGCAATCGCGCTTGCTAAGGAGGGCGGCGTTTCGTTTATCTATGGTTCGCAGTCGGTAGAAGACGAAGCTGCTATGGTAGCGCGTGTTAAGAATTATAAAAAGGGATTTATCACATCTACCTCCAATATTAAGCCCGATAATACGCTTGCGGATGTTCTTGCGCTTAAAAAGAAAACAGGTCATTCCACCGTTGCCGTTACGGATGACGGTACGGCTCACGGCAAGCTGCTCGGCATTATCGGCAGTAAGGATTACAGAGTAAGCAGAATGGACAAGAATACGAAGGTCAAGGAGTTTATGACTCCGCTCGATAAGCTTGTTACAGCTCCTGCGAATACTACTCTTAAAGAAGCTAACGACATTATCTGGGAGCATAAGCTCAACAGCCTGCCTCTTGTTGACGAAGAGGGCTGTCTTGCTTATCTCGTTTTCAGAAAGGACTATGATTCTCATAAGGAGAATGTAAACGAGCTGCTCGACGCTCATAAGAGCTACGTTGTCGGCGCAGGCATCAATACAAGAGATTACGCAGAAAGAGTTCCGGCTCTCGTCGATGCAGGTGCAGACGTTCTGTGCATTGATTCCTCCGAGGGCTTTTCCGAGTGGCAGAAGCTTACTATCGACTGGATACGCGCTCACTATGGCAGCAGCGTAAAGGTAGGCGCAGGCAACGTTGTAGACAGAGATGGCTTCCGTTTCCTTGCTGAGTGCGGCGCAGACTTTATCAAGGTCGGTATCGGCGGCGGCTCGATCTGCATTACAAGAGAAACTAAGGGTATAGGCAGAGGTCAGGCAACTGCTTTGATCGATGTGTGCAAGGCAAGAGATGAGTATTTTGAGGAAACAGGCGTTTATGTTCCTGTATGCTCCGACGGCGGTATCGTTCACGATTACCATATCACGCTTGCTCTGGCGATGGGCGCAGATTTCGTTATGCTCGGCAGATACTTCTCGCGTTTTGACGAAAGCCCGACAGAAAAGGTAAAGATCAACGGCAATTATGTTAAGGAGTATTGGGGCGAGGGCTCTAACAGAGCAAGGAACTGGCAGCGCTACGATCTCGGCGGAGATAAAAAGCTTTCCTTTGAGGAAGGCGTTGACAGCTACGTTCCGTATGCAGGTTCACTGAAAGACGGCGTTGAGATCACAACGTACAAAATTAAGTCTACAATGTGCAACTGCGGTGCGCTTTCTATTCCGGAATTCCAGCAGAAGGCTCGTCTTACTCTCGTTTCCTCTACAAGTATCGTAGAGGGCGGAAGCCACGACGTAATCGTTAAAGACAGCGTTTACAATAACTGATAATTCTTTTTGGCGGCAGTTTTCTGCCGCCTTTTTTTTGTGTGAAGTCTTATCAGGCAGTTGGCAATTTTATCTATAAATAAATGGTGTGACAATCATTTTTACTATCACTTTATATAATTAAATATATTTTATTGCAAATATAAATAAAAATAAGTTAATTACAGAACGTGAAAAATAATGTAAAATAGCCAAAAAAATAGCAATTGTTCTAAAAACGAAAAAAGGAAAATGGTTAAAATATAAATTTTCTTAATTTTTTGTATAAATTTCTCAAAACCACCTTTACAATATTCGATTTTTGTTTTATAATTACAATAAGTCTAATTGA
>CACYDO010000003.1 GCA_902773165.1 uncultured Ruminococcus sp.
CTACGCAGTAAACAGCAACATTCTCGGAATGGGCGAGATGACGGAAGAACAGATCGAATCGCTGACAAGACAGGTTACAGCACTCAGACTTACTCTTGCTATCGGAATGCTCATTGTTCTTATCATAATAGGTGTATTTCTTTATTACATCAACTCTCAGACAGCGTTCCTCAAGAGCATCACACTTACCTGCAAGAACCCTCAGCTCAAATCTAAGGGTGCAGTTCCCTACGGAAATCTTTCTATTGTTATTGGTCTTTTCCAGCTGATCGGCGTTGTTATTTTCTACCTTGCAGTTGGAAGCGCAGACACATCTGCACTGGACGATATGGGCATTACGCTGCCTCTTGATTTTACTGCAATATCTAAGCCCTACATGATTTTTGCTATTGCCAATGCGTTTTACATTGTAATCCGCGGTTATTTTGCGAAGGGCTGGGAAAAATTCGCAAAAGAGAACGAGCAGTACGTATATGAGACTGTAGGCGCAGCGACAAGAACATCAGAAGCAAGCCCCATGCCTACATACAAATCCACACAAAGAAGATCCAGCGAGGCAAGACAGCAGAGCCAGCCTTACCTTATCGGAGAAGAGGAAGATCCCAACAAGAAATCCTCCTACATTCCCGAGGAGCTTCAGACAGATTACAATCAGGATCAGATGTACGGCGCACCCGGAATGGATCCCTACGGTTCAAATCCTTACGGCGGCACCCCCTATGGCGGCAACCCCTATGGCGGCAACCCCTATGGCGGCAATCCTTACGGCGGTCAATTCGGTGCAGATCCTTTTGCAGCACCTGCTGATCCCTTCGCACAGTCTCCTATGCCCAACAACAATCCTTACGGCAACAACCCCTACGGCGGCAGTCAGGGTGGTCAAGGCGGCTACAACAACGGCATGATGTAGTCGCCGGGTATGCACCGCCGGGCGGTTCCGATACAGTTTACGTAAGCTTTTAATTGGTTTCCGCGTTTATTTGTCAGAATATTTTGTCTTTACTTTAAATCACACAATTCCGATTCGCGACTGTATTGCTAAATCGGAACTAAAAACTCGGTTCACAGTTTGAATTTGTGAACCGAGTTTTTTTATTGTTTTTCGTTATATCCCAATACTATTTCGGGGTTTCTTGATTTTATATATTCGAAAAACTGGGTAAGCTCGTCCTTGCTTTTGCCCCATATCTTTATTTTGCAAAGATCCTTCTTTTTATTGTCCTTAGTTACAACGGTTATAGTTCTGCCGTCTTCAATATAATTGGTTTTATGTATAGTTTCATAAACTTGTGCGATATCGTCATATTTTATGATCGCTCCTGTTTTCTCTCCGATCAGAAAATACTGTCCTGCGATAAGTTTTCCGTTAAAAGCGCGGCTTCCTCCGCGAAAATCGCTCAACAATGCCGGCATTTCGCCGTTTGCCTTAATTGCATTTATGTTATCTTTATATTCCTTTTTCTCCATTATACTGAGGACTATCAACACGACGCCCATGATTATTCCTGCAATACCGTAGCCTATGTTTCCCGAATAGATCAGATATACTCCTCTGGCTGATAACAGAATCCTGAATAAGATACCGTAGTATGAATTGTACTTATTATATTTTATTAGATCAGATAATTCATTTTCCATAATAGATACCTCATTTTTTGCATTCAAGTTTTCCACGCTATCTTATTTCAATGTGGAAAACTTGGCTCGAAAAAAATTATAAATTATTTGTTTGAGAAGACATCTGCCCCTTCCAATAATTTATTTTCTGCCACAAATCAGCTTCTATGGCCTTTAACTGTTCATAGCCGTTAGTATTTCCGACTGAGGAGGAATAGCTTTTATGAACCTGTATCTCACAGATGCGTCTGTCGTGGATAAAGCTTTTACCGTCGTACTCGGCTTTAATTATTTTTGTTTTTACAATATCATCTGCACCCGAAAGTATCATTGTAAATATATTGTACGTATCGCGGATATCATCGAAAACGCCGCTAAGCTCGTCAAAGCTGAATAGGCGGGAGCTGCCCCTTGCAATAATATATTTTCTGCCTATAATAAGATTTCTGTCGAGGTAGGCGTTTCCGTACTGCATATCATCTTCCAGGATTTTTCTATCAGTTCCCGAACAGATTTCGTTTATTCTTGCGCGAAGTCTGACTCTGTCGGCAATATTTTTTACAATAAACACGACGGAAACAAGAAATATCACGCATAAAGGAACAAGAGCCCACTTATTCACGGGAACGCCGGTTTTATGGAAGACAGTTTTCAGAATAAATCTGAAAGCTATATAAATTGAGAGCGGCAGCGCGCAGATAATAATTACTTTTTTATTCTGTACTCCGCAAATATAGCTGTATATCTGATGTTGAAAGTTGTCGTTCATAATTATGATACTCCGGTCAGACGCTTAAAAGTCGAAGCTTTTGCTTTAGCTGACCTACAGGCAGACCTACGACGTTATAATAATCCCCGTTAATTTTCTTAACGAGCAAAGCGCCCTTGCCCTGAATACCGTAAGCACCTGCTTTATCCATCGGCTCGCCTGTTGCGATATATTCGCTGATATCGGTATCTGTAAGGCGATAAAACTCAACCTCTGTTGTTTCGGAAAAGCTGATATTCTGTCCCTTATAAAAAATGCTGCACCCTGTGATAACCTTATGTGTTCTTCCGGAAAGCAGCTTCAGCATTTCTGCGGCCTGCTCTTTATTCTGAGGTTTTCCGAGCATAATATCGTCGATAAACACGCCTGTATCGCAGCCGATAACAACGTCGTCTACCGGTCTTTTTTCGGCGATATGTCTTGATTTTTTCAGAGCAAGATACTCGGGGTACTGCTCCAGCTCGATAGTTTTTCTGACAATCTCCTCGATATCGGCAGGCATTACCTCAAAATCGCTGTAAATAAGCTTTAAAAGCTCTTGTCTTCTCGGTGAAGCTGACGCAAGTATTATCATAATTTTACTTCCTTTCTTTGCGTAGACTTTTTCATTTTATTTTTACTATAAATTTATAAACTGTAAATTAGGAAAATATAAAATTTTTCGTAATTTATTACTTGCTGTGATGCTGCGACAAAATGCACAATTATTCACTCAACTATTAGGACGATATAACGATTGACAGGTGTATTTAAATAGTGTAAAATTACACTATAATATTTATCAGAGATGGTTACTCATGACAAGAGAGCAATTTATCAACGCCTGTGACAGTAACTTAAAGGCAGTAAGAACGGAATTTTCGTTTAATCAGGAAAAAATGGCATATATCCTCGGCATATCAAAAAAAACGCTTGTCGAGATCGAAAAAGAACGCTCTTCACTTGGCTGGACAGGGAGCGTTGCCCTCTGCTCAATTTTTCAGCAAAGCAGCGTGATAACCGAATTATTCGGGGGAGAGGCTCTGAATATTATTCGTGACATAGCGTTTGAAAACAGTGAGCCGAATTACCGCCGCGCAAATACAACGCGTATTTGGTGGCACACCGTTGCCGAAAAAAACGGGTACATCATCGAACAGAACATTGTATCTCAGCATTACCGTCTTATTGCTCCCGACAACAGCATATTAGCGTCATCTTTTGACATCGGAGAGCTTACAAAGCTATTATAAAGATCGAAAGGAGTGATATAGTATATGGAAGGATTTTTTATTTTTGTGCTGATAGTTGCTTTGATAATAGTTATTATCGTTCAAAGTGAAAGAAACAAAAAGATCAATCAAGAGCTTATCAATTTAAGGTTCAAATTAAATGATCTTAATGAAAAAACTTATTTCATGTACGACTGCTTAAAGAGAATAAACGCCGTTCCGGGGTTAAACCAGACGGATAAGCAGGATTCTCATAAAAAAGCCGCGTCTGTTCAGAACGATGTTTGGGATATTCCTGATAATTCGGTAGGCGTTGAGAATGCCGCACAGGCTGATTCCGCACAGGTGCATAGTAATCTGCGCACTTCCGTTCCTCCGGTCGTTCCTGAAATCCGGGATAATGCGGTGGTCACTGCGGCTTCCGTTCAGTCTGATGACGCACAAGATAATAGTGATGTTCGCTCTTCCGTTCCTGCGGCTGTTCCTGATAATCGGAATAATGCTGCTGCGGCAGCTGTTCGGAATGATTACGAGAAGGTGCAAAGTAATCTCCGCACTTCTGTTCCTCCGGTTATTCCTGAAATCCGGGATAATGCGAATATTGCTGCGGCTTCCGTTCAGCCTGACGCCGTACAGGGGCAAAATATTCAGCGCAATTCGCCTCCGCCATTTGTTCCGGCAGCAGGATATGCAGCGCCAAACGCATACGTACCGCAGCAGCCTGTCAAGCCTAAGAGAAATCTTGAAGAATGGCTCGGCGCACGGCTGTTTAATATAGCGGCTTCCGTGATGATATTCATCGGGCTTATTCTTTTCTGCACGCTTAGCGCAGATGTCGTTACAAACTCCATGAAGATGATCGCGCTGTTCGTTGTAAGCGGAGGATTCATCGCTGTCGGCGCATTTCTTGCGCGCAAAGACAAGTCGATTTTTCCGCTTGGAATGCTTGGCTGCGGATTCGGCTCATTCTTCATTTCGATTTTGCTTTCACACGTATATTTCCATTCTCTCGGCGAAATACCGGCATTCGGGCTTATACTTTTATGGTCGGCGCTCGCGTTATTCATGTCAAAGCGGCTTGATTCCGTCATGCTCAGCGTAACGGCTCACATAGGAACGGCGGTTTCTATCTGCTTTGCATATTCTCTCGGATTTACGCCCGAAAAAGTTATTACCGTGACTATCTATCAGATGGCAGCGCTTGCTGTACTGATAATCGGAAACATTTTCTGCTGCCGGAAGACGTACCGCTTCGGTCTTATAATGTCGCAGTGTCTGCTTGCATACACATCTATTGCAATGACGCACGCATTCAGCAGCAAATTTATAATGGCGGATATCTCCGTTGCAGTTACGATAGCTGTATATGCCATTCAGTTTGCAGCTATATCGTTCATATCTTATCTTGTTGCCGTTTCGGCTTCGGCTCTTGAAAAACAGAAATCCGCGTTTGTTTTCAGTGCAGCCGCAGTTCACTCCATCAACAAAATTCTCTGGACTGTCGGAACTATCGCCTCGGTCGGCTGTATTACATATTTCATATGCTTGAACGCATTCAAAACAACGCCCACGCTCTGGATAACAGCCGTACTCTGCACAGCAGGAATTCTTCACCTCTGCCTGACGATCGTTATGGAAGAAAAGCTTGGATTCAGCGAACAGCTTTCCACCATATCCATTGGTTTTGTGTCTGCGCTTATCGCGGGAGCGCTGTTTGTGGGAGCGCATGACACGGGCATGCCGTTCATATTCGTATATGTTCTAGTTCTGACGCTTCTTTTCAAGTTGACGAAACACAAGGGTATCCCGGCGATCGCGATGTTTGTTCTGTTTATAGAGGGCGCATATCTCTGCTGCTACGGATACTTCGAAATAGAAAACGTATGGATAAGTATTCCGTACATGGTCGGCGTCGGCGTTACGGCTCTTCTTCTCTGGTTTGCGCACAGCGGAGAGGACAAACAGCGTTACTTCAAGCTGATGAAGATAACGGAATACATCTGGATAAGCGCTTCTATCATACCTATCAACGCAAGCGAATTCAGCGAAATTTCCATTCCTCTGATACTTAGCGAATTCGCTCTGATGAATATTATTTGCAGGCTGATACACTTTGCAAGAGATAACGAGCCTGATCTTAAAACAGTCGTTAAGGCTGAATCTCTGCTGACGGTTTACATCGGAATACTTTCGCTTACCTTTGAATCTACAAACGATCTCGGCAGAAACAACATAATAAAAGCCGTGCTTGTTATCATGATTGCAATTATAACTCTGATATTCTCGATAGATTTTGCAAGAAACAAGCACACAGCGCTTCAAGTCCTTTCGGCAATTACTATCGCTTCATACGTATCAGCGCTTTCGCTCGGATTCTCATCTCATTTCAGTCTGTTTGATATTTACACGTATGAGCTTAACGGTCACCCATCGGTATTCATATTTGGCGCAGTTATCATTGCGATATATGCGCTGAACAGAAATCATAAGCTTCAGGTGTTTATCTGGGCTTCGATCATCTTAGATATGCTTTACATGGGATTTTTGGGGTACGGAGATCTCATCGAATACGTTGAGTTTCAGGAAAAACACTCGCTTCATATTCTCATAACCGGCATTTCGATTGCTCACGCAGCAGCGCTTCTCGGAGCGTCGTTCCTTATAAACGCACTTGCAGAATCAGATCACAATACACGTATAACAAAGCTTTCGCGCTTTGTATCGTTTTACTGGATAAATCTCTCATTCCCTGTAATAACATACTGCGCATTTATGCATACGAATATGTCGTCTTACAAAATGACGTTTGCGCTTATAGTTCTTGCTGTTGTAAACACGGCTGTATTTGCTCTGAATTATCAGGGAGAAGAAGGAAGCGCCTTCAATACTGCTGTACGCATAACATCTTCTATAGCTTTCTACGCTATAATGCCGTTCCTATCTGGCGGAAAAAGGGGAGAGGTTGGCGAATACGCCGCTTGTATCGTGCTTATGGCGGCAAGCGCGGCACTGTTCTTCGTTATTTCGCGTGAGCTTCTCAAAATACGCTCTGCATGGGTCCAAGTCTACATTGGTATTACATCTACGATCTTTATTAACTGCGTATGCAACGGACTTTCCCGCGGCTACGATTTTGCTTCGGTATTCAGTATCGTTACAATGATAACTGCGCTGCTTTGCATTATCGCAGGCTTCATTGCAAAAGCAAAGGGATTAAGAATATACGGACTTATCGTGGTCATGATCTGCATTATCAAACTTGTTACGGCTGATATAAGCAGCGCAGATTCCCTCGAAAGAGTTCTTGCATTCGTAATTGGCGGTATCGTCTGCTTTATTATCAGCGGAATTTACAACCGCGTTGAAAAGAAGCTTTCCGCTTCCGATGTTCAGCCGCAAACTCCTGTTCTCGTCAATTCGTTTGCACAGGCAGCGCCCGTTATGCCCAATATGCCTGTTATGCAGAACGCCGCCGCACAAAATCCTTATACTCAGAGCTTTAACAATACCGCAGGTGTTCCCGTCAGCGAAAATATTCCTGTACAGAATATTGAACCGACACCGACGCAAACAGAAATTAAATCCGATCCGCCTACATTACCTATGGAGGAATGATCGCGAATAGTAGGAGGGGCTTAGCTTCTCCTACTTTTATTTTGCAAACTCTATAAAAATTAACATTATATTGGTTGAAATAAACAAATTGTAGTGATATAATTGCTTTACTAAATTTATTAAAAAGAATTTTTCAGCGCAGAGATCATTGAGCCGTAATTATTACACGATAACTTCCGGCGCGGAGATTATCTATCCGTCACTGTAAGGTTAAATTCGGAACTGCTTTCCGGCGCTTGCCGGACGGAACTGAAAATAAAGAAAGCGTGATATATATTGAGCAAAAAGCCTAAGACAAAAAAAGAAGTCGAATTAAAGAAGGAAAAAATCACACTGCCCGATTATACAAAGGGCGAGGAAATATTTAATATGGTATCGCACATCGTGGGCGGTGCAATGGGTATCGCCGTAGCTGTCCTCTGCATAGTATTTGCCGCAAAGCACGGAAATCCTTACAGCGTTGTCAGCGCAGCTATCTTCGGCTCTATGATGATAGTTCTGTACAGCATGTCAAGCATATATCACGGACTAAGCCCGAAGCTAAAGGCAAAAAAAGTCTTTCGCGTTCTCGATCACTGCACGATTTTTTTCCTGATCGCAGGAACGTATACGCCGATCGCCCTTTGTACCCTGAGAGAATATAACACCGCACTGGGCTGGACTTACTTCGGAATAGTATGGGGGCTTGCCGCGCTTGGCGTTACGCTGACGGCGATAAATCTCGAAAAATTCAAGGTTCTCGGAATGATATTCTATATCGCTCTTGGCTGGTGCATTCTTCCCGTTCTGCCTAAGCTTATCACTTTAATGGGCAAGGGCGGAGTTGTCTTCCTTTTTTTAGGCGGAGTAAGCTACACCATAGGTGCAGTTCTTTACGGCGTAGGGAAGAAAAAGCGCTATATGCACTCTGTGTTTCACATTTTCATTGTCATCGGAAGCCTGCTGCATTTCTTCTGTATTTTGTTTTATGTTATTTGAATAAACAGCAAATCCTCCTGTCATCTGAGTACAGGAGGATTTTTCTATGTGTTTATATCAATTAATTGAGTTTTAGTGTGTGCCTCCGGCGGCAAACTTTTTTGAAAAAAAGTTTGACAAAAAACTTTCGGCTGTGTTTATTCTGCTAAATTTGATTTTCTTGAATAATAACAACACTTATACTCTAAAACGCGGAGACCGAGTAGCCATTACTGTTCGGAATTTTCAGATTCAATGCTTCCCGATTCATCAGCGTTTTGTTCTCCCTCTTCCGATATATCGTCCTTATCTTCATTAGGGGAACGGGCTATGGTAACGACCTTTGCGCCCTCTGCAAGCTTCATTACTGTAACGCCCTTGCTGGGTCTTGCGCATACTCTGATAGTATCTGCGGCAATTCTTATGATCGTTCCGTTGTCGGCGATAAGAATAATATCATCGTCAAGGTCAACGACCTTAATAGCAGCTACATTTCCGTACTTATTTACATGGTAATTAATAAGACCCTTGCCGCCTCTGCTCTGAATACGGTAATCGTCTATCGGGCTGATACGTCCGTAGCCCGTTTCGGAAACAGTGAGAACATAACCGCCCTCTCTGAGTCTTGCCATGCCGATAACGCTGTCACCCTCGGAAAGCTTCATTACGTGAACGCCGCGCGCAGTTCTGCCCATGGCTCTTATGTCGTTCTCGTTAAAGCGAATAGCGTAGCCGTAGCGTGTAGCGACAATAAGCTCATTGCTGCCGTCTGTAAGGCGAACCCATGAAAGCTCGTCGCCTTCGTCGAGGTCAAGCGCGATAAGACCGCCCTTGCGTATCGACTTGAACTGACTGAGTGCAACTCTCTTGATAAAGCCGTTTTTCGTTACGAATACAAGGAACTTGCCCTCTTCCGGCTCAGTCTGAGAAACCTTGATCATTGCGCTTACGCGTTCGCCGTCTTCAAGCGGAATAACAGAATTTATCTTCTCGCCCTTTGACGTTCTGCTGCCCTCATGGATCTCGTAGCACTTTATCCTGTACGCTTTTCCGTGATTCGTAAAGAACATCACGTAATCATGGCTGTTGATAACGAACATATCCACAGCGCCGTCGTCTTCGCTCTTTGCAACGCCGGCAATACCTCTGCCGCCTCTGCGCTGGAGCTTATATGTATCGGCATTAAGACGCTTTATGTAGCCCTGATCTGTGAGCGTGAGAACACATTCCTCTCTCGGGATAAGATCTTCGATATCGACCTCGCCGCTTACGCTCATGATCTCCGTTCTGCGCTCGTCGCCGTACTTGTTGCGTATCTCGGTGATCTCTTCCTTAACTATGCCCAGCTTTCTCTCCTCACTTGCAAGGATCTCGTTAAGATCTGCAATTTTTGAATTAAGAGCAGTGATCTCGTCTTCAATCTTAGTCTGCTCGAGATTTGTGAGCTGTGCAAGTCTCATATTAACGATAGCCTGAGCCTGAACATCGTCAAGCCCGAAGCGCTCGATCAAGGAAGCCTTTGCCGTTGCAGGGTCCTTGCTTGAACGGATTATTCTTACAACCTCGTCAATATTGTCTATAGCTATTTTCAAGCCTTCGAGAATATGAAGCCTGTCCTGAGCTTTTTTCAGGTCAAACAGAGAACGTCTTGTAATTATCTCAACCTGGAAGCTGATGTACTGCTTTAAGATATCCTTTAATTTCAGTACCTTCGGTTCGCCGTTGACGATAGCCAGCATGATTGCGCCGAACGTTATCTGCATCTGAGTATATGTAAACAGCTGATTAAGAACCACCTGCGCGTTGAATTCACGCTTTACGTCTATCTCGATATGCATTCCGTTTCTGTCGGAATGGTCTTCGATATTGGAAATACCCTCAATCTTCTTATCGCGGACATACTCGGCGATCGTTTCAATAAGCTTAGCTTTATTCACCTGATAAGGCAGCTCGCTTACGATGATCTTCGAGCGGCCGTTTTTCTCCTCGGTGATCTCTGTGCGCGCTCTTACGGTTATCTTTCCGCGGCCTGTCGCATACGTTGCTCTGATACCGCTTCTGCCCATGATAAGACCGCCGGTAGGGAAGTCGGGGCCTTTGATAAAATCCATGATCTCATTAAGACCGGCATTAGGATTATCGTCGTTAAGTATCTCGGGATTGTCGATCAGATAGCAGATCGCGTCAACCGTTTCGCTGAGATTATGCGGCGGAATATTTGTTGCCATGCCGACAGCGATACCCGTACTTCCGTTAACAAGAAGATTCGGGAATCTTGTAGGAAGAACAGACGGCTCTTTTCTTGTGTCGTCGTAGTTCGGCGCAAAATCTACCGTATCCTTGTCGATATCGCGGAGCATTTCCACGGATATCTTGCTCATTCTCGACTCGGTATAACGGTATGCAGCCGGCGGGTCGCCGTCTACGCTGCCGAAGTTTCCGTGACCGTCAACGAGCGGATAGCGCATGCTGAAATCCTGAGCAAGACGTACCAGCGCGTCGTAAACCGAAGCGTCACCGTGGGGGTGATATTTACCGAGCACGTCACCGACAGTGGTAGCGCACTTTTTGTATGGCGAGGTAGGGAGAATGTGGTTCTCATACTACGCGTATAATATTCTTCTGTGAACGGGCTTTAAGCCGTCGCGAACGTCCGGCAAAGCGCGGCTCACAATAACGGACATTGAGTAATCAAGGAACGATTTTCTCATTTCCTTGTCAAGATCCACATCTATGATTCGCGATTGGGGAAGACCCTGATTAATTTCGTTATCCATTTTTTCCTCTTTTTC
>CACYDO010000004.1 GCA_902773165.1 uncultured Ruminococcus sp.
GCCTCTTTTCCCAAAACCTCGCGTGACTTTGCGTGTTCGGCGTTGTCTACGAGGTGCAGCTCGCTGTAGCCCGATGTTGCTTCCTTCATTCGGCTGCTGTTGTCGGGCGTAATAAACGTATCGTCAGCACCGTGAATAAAGCAGATCGGAACAGTATTTCCGGGCAGTGCGTTTATCGCGCTGGTGTCCTTCATGCTGTAGCTGAAAAACAACTGCAGCTCAAGATCTACGATCGGCTCGGCAAACCTGATAACTCCCTTCATGTTTTCCCCGATAAGCTCGTAGAGATTGGCAAAGCCGCAGTCTGCAACGACAAAATGCACCTTCGGCTTGAATTTCAGCGCAGAAAGCGAAGTGCTGCTGCCCATAGATTCACCGTGCAGACCGAGATAGATATCCTCTCCGTAACGTTCATATGTATCGTCGATTATTTTGATAAGATCCTCGGATTCAAAGTTGCCTATCGTATTTACCGATTTTTCGTTTTCACCGTGACCGCGAAGATCGTATATAACGCAGTTGTACCCAAGCTCGATATAAACAGGCACGTATTTCGCCGCACCGTAACGATTGGAATTGTAGCCATGCGAAATAATGACGTACTTATTGGAGCTTTTCGTTTCCTCATTCGCAACAAGCTCACAGTGAAGAATATAATCGTCCTTTCCGCTTACGATGTAGTCCTCAACGCCGTAATCTTCGAGATTCCCCCACACCCCGTGCGATTTTGCCCACTCCTTTTCTTCATCAAGCGACATTCCCTTCGGTGTACTGAGAGTTTTTGCCAATGCAGAAGTAAATATCAGCACAAGCAGCGCCATAGCCGCTACAACGATCACTGCGATACGCAGGAATATTTTCAGCTTTTCCATATGATAACCTCCTCGGAGAAATGCGTCTATTGCTTACTCTCTTCCTTTACAGCGTGTTTTTTATTATATACAAACATCAGCGCCGCCATAGCTATGATAATAAAATAACCTATCCAGCTCAGAAGATCGGGTATCTGACCGAAAACGAAAAATCCCAGCGCTGCCGCAAAAATTATCTGAGTATAATCGTAGATCGACACCTCGCGCGCCGGCGCATAGCAATATGCCGCAGTTATCGTAAACTGTCCTCCTGCCGCAGACATTCCTGCAAGGATCAGAATTATCAGCTGCTTTATCGTCATCGGGTGAAAATCAAATATCAGAAACGGCAGAGTGACCAGGCAGGAAAATCCCGAGAAAAACGCTACGATCAGAACGCCTTTAACACCTTTTTTTCCGAGCAGCCTGACCATAGTATAGGCAAAGCCTGCGCAAATGCCTCCGCACAGCGCGATAAACGCCGGAAAAGTAAGCGCGTTTGAAAAGCCGGGCTTCACGACAAACATTGCGCCTACAAGCGCGCCAAAAACAAATAACAGCTGAGGGATCGTTACACTTTCCTTCAAGATAACTATGCTGAATATTATTACGAAAAACGGCGACATCTTATTGAGGATAGACGCGTCTGCGAGATCAAGCTTATCGAGTGCGTAAAAATTACATAAAATTCCGACCGTCCCCAACAGAGATCGCAGGAAAAGCGGAAGAACAGCCTGTTTTTCTATTTTCAGAGACACCTTGTCGCGAATTATGGCAGCTGCCGCGATGATAAATGCTATAAGATTCCTGAAAAAGCTTTTTTGCACGGAAGGAAGCTCCCCCGAAAGGTGGACGAACATATTCATCAGCGCAAAGAAAAATGCTGAGAGAATTATCAGGATCATCGCCTTATAAAGCGGCTTCATTTCTTGTCTTTTTTTCATAAATTACTCCGTTATTTTTTTCGTAAGCGAAAAGGAACACAGAAAGACCTGCGTTCCTTTTGCAATCATTTTATTACCACTTGACTCTCGGCTTTCTTTCTCCGCAGGCACATACACCAACGTATTCCTGGTTTTTCTTGCCGCAGCCGGGGCATTCCCACTCATCGTACTCGGACGCGTCCACATATTTTCTCTGTGCCGGCGTACCGCCTTTTACGATACCGGAATCATTGCCGTTGCTGCTTTTTGTTGACTTATTACCGTTTCTGCTGAGGAATCTGTCGGAGAAGCTCTTCTTCTCAGGAGCCTGCTCTCTGCCTCTGTTGCCAAATGCCATTGAATTACCCCCTGTAGTGTTAGATTTTTCGTTCGGGTTTTGTTTTTTCTTTACTTCACTTCTCCGGCTTTTCGGAGCTTCGCCGCGGCTCAGCTCTTCAAAGAGAGAGAAAGTATATTCGCCAAGCCTCTGAGTTATCGGAGGCTTTTTGCCTGTTCCATTGCCCTCGCTTCTGCGCGTAAACGGAGCGCGCGGAGCATTTGAGGACTTTTGCTGCGCAGGAGGATTCTGCTGAGGCGGCTCAGAGAACCTCTGCTGCTGCGGTTCTGCCTGCTGTGCAGGTGCTTTCTTCGGTTCCGGCGGCAGGAAGGAATCAAGATCGCTGCTGCCTTTTCCGACAGGAGCGTTTGCCTTTTCCGCTGCCTTTTCCGATACCTTTTCCGACTGCTCCGGCGGCAGGAAGGAAATAAGATCTTCATTGCCGCTCTGATCGAACAGCTGCGGCTGTATCGGCTGCTGCTCAGGATTTTTTGCTTTGAAGCCATGCACCGTGTACGGCGGCATTGCGGAATTATATGAGCTTTCCGTTCCCTTTTCCGGGATCGGCGGCGGCGTTGCTCCGCCCTGCGCCATCTGCGGCGCTGCTATTCCTGCCGAAGCTGCCTTAAACGGGTGTACCGTATACGGCGGCATTGCGGAATTATACGAGCTTTCCGTTCCCTTTTCCGGGATCGGCGGCGGCGTTACTCCGCCCTGCGCCATCTGCGGCGCTGCTATTCCTGCCGAAGCTGCCTTAAACGGATGTACCGTGTACGGCGGCATTGCGGAATTATATGAGCCTTCCGTTCCCTTTTGCGGGATCGGCGGCGTTACTCCGCCCTGCGCCATCTGCGGCGCTGCTATTCCTGCCGAAGCTGCCTTAAACGGGTGTACCGTGTACGGCGGCATTGCGGAATTGTATGAGCCTTCCGCACCGTCTGCCGGGATCGGCGGCGGTGTTACTCCGCCCTGCGCCATCTGCGGCGCTGCTATATCGGAAGAAGCCGATTTAAAGACATGAACTGTATACGGCGGCATTGCAGAATTATACGCCTGACTCTGAGTTACGGGAGGCGCTGCCGCAGGACGGAACGGGTGTACCGTATACGGCGGCATTGCCGGATTATATGTGCCGTCATTCTGCGAAACGAAGGAGCCTGCATAGCCGAACGGCGATACAAAGCCGCCCTGATTCGGCGCCATTCCGGGAGCACCCTGGAGATTTGGCAGCGGCTGATACATATTCTGCACAGGTGCAGGTCTGTAATAATTAGGCTGCATATAGCCGTTCATCGGATACAGCGGCTGATTCGGCATCATAGGCGGAAGCATTCCTCCACCCTGAGCCATAGGCATACCCTGCTGCCCCTGCATCATTGGCGGCATATCCGGAGGGAGCTGAGCGCCTGACTGCTGCTGATTGTTTTCACTGTGCAGGTTGTCATTTGAAGGAGCGGCACTCGGCTTCGGTTCTTCCTGAGGAACACTCTGCGGCGCTTTCGCTTGTGGCTGCGGAGGCATCTCTCTTACAGGCTCACTCTGCTCGGGAGCAGGCTGCCGGTTGTCTGCACGTGCGGCATTAGTTCCCATAAAGAAGCCGTCATCGTCATCGTAAGAATTCGATGGAGAACGATCTTCGGAAAAGCGCGGAGCAGGCTCGTTATACATGCCGTTGTCGGAAGCAGGATCCGGCGCATTGTCTGCGCGTTCGTTCATATTCACATCAGACGGTCTTGCGCCGTCGTCCTCATTTCCCATGAACTGAGGCTTCGGCTCGTAGAATCCGATATCCTCCTGCTCTGAGTCCCTATCCTCGCGGTCACCGGCAAAGCTGTCTCTCTTATTCTCCTCAAGGAATTTATCAGCAAATGTCTTTTTCTTTTCCTCGTTTATGCCGTAATTAAGCTTTGGGTTCAGACCGGGAGCAGGCTTAGGCGGACGCGGCGGCTCGGGAGCATTTGCAGGCGCCTTTGCCGGGGGATTATATTTTTCGTACAAGCCGCTGCGGTCGGGCTTTGGCTTTTCTTCTTTTCCGAGGTAAAGAAAATGCTTCTTCGCGCGGCTGCCGTCCTCCGCCATACCCTCGGCTGGAGCAGATTCTGTTGACTGCGACTGATTCATCTCGGCGACAGATCGCTTCTCCTGCTTTTCCTGGAATGGTGAAGCATGAGAATGCGCCGTTTTCGTCCAGTGCTTTATCTGTTCCATCGAGATAAACGATTTCAATATCTCGTAAACACCTATTATCGCGATAAGAAGACCTGTAACAGCGTACGTTATCCACGCATAGGCAAGTATTTTATCATCGTCAACGGAAGGATCGTCAAGACCACTGTAGCATTTTGCAACGCTTACGATGATCGTAATCACGCCGAGAAGAATAAAAGCCCCCCCGTAGATAACATTTCCGGTAACTTCCCTTCGCTGGAGATCAAAAATTGCAGATTCGAGAGGATTAAACTCCAACGACGAACTTTTAGACTTTTTCTTTTTTTCCTTATTAGGCGTTTCACCATTAGGCGCTTTAGGTTTCATGCTCACTCGATTTCCCTCCCTTTAGCTTTCAGATTATAATTATACACTAAACAGAATGAAATTTCAATAATTTTCGAAATATTTTGGAAAAATTCACATTAGATTTGTTGATTTATATAAATAATAAACAAATTTATGTTCCATATGACGATATTTAAGTTCTGAGGCAACACCGGGCATACGCAGTACGCGCATATAGTTTTTTGATGACTGTTGGTTTGCGCCCGCGAACCGGATTGATCCCTAAAGACGGCGCCGATCCCGGAGTACATACGCACTAATATTAGTTGCATGCGCGGCAATGAGTTGTCATCAATCATAAACCGTGGCGGAACTGCCTGCGGCCGCTTGGCCGCCGACACCGGAGTACATACGCACTAATATTAGTTGCATGCGCGGCAATAAGTGTCATCAATCAAAAAACACAGCGGAACAGCCTGCGACCGATTGGCCGCAGGCTGCCTGCTATTATTATACACCTACCAACATTATATGTTATCCTCTATCACCTTTGCAGCTTTTGCGCGCTGTATATTCATATCCCACATCGTCATGCTTTCGTATTCCTCGGCAATGTATTTCCGATCACGGAAATATTGGTTGACAGAACGTTCAACATCAGGGTCATCTGAATGAAAATTATCGAATTCCGGCACTGCGGAAGCGTCAAGATCATATATCGCTGATTCACCGATCCAGGAAATCTCTCCGCTGCGGTATTTCTCGATATTATACCGGGTGATGAGCGCGTCAACAGGCACAAACGACATTGCAATAAGAACCGCTGCCGCCAGGCAGTATCCGATCTTTGTAAATGATATTCTCGTGCGGAACTGCTTTACGATAAGCACCGCGAACATGATAAAAAGATACGCCATGAATACAGAAGTCTGCACGCGCTTAGGGGTCATTCCGTAAATTTCGATGTACAGAACCATCTTTGCAAGCGCAGTTGCGATAAGGCAATGCGTAAGCAGAGAGAAAATGACCACAAACATTCTCAGCAGCTTTGGCAGCCGCTTTTTATCCTGCTTTGCAAAAAACATCACAGCGGAGATCACTGAAAGGTTTATCAGTGACACTGCGCAAAGCTGAAAGAAGCCCTCGCGCGCATATTCCGCATAGGAAAAATCTGGCGCATTCAGAACATTAGCGGAAAACGCATGGACTATCTGCAATCCCACAAACAGCACATAGATCAGCGTGAGCGGAGTCAGAAACGCCGCGCACATCGACTGCGGAAGTATGTGTGTGATCGTATGCGGCAGCTTATCGAGCACATTTTCATTTTTCATCTTATATGCACGGGAATATGCCGCTGAGAAAATGTACATTCCTACCGGCAGCGAAAAACCAAATGTAAACAGATTCGCTATAACATATTCGTCCAGCCACTCGGCGATATCGTCCAACGAAAAAGAAAACATACTTCCGAACGACGCGTCTGCCGAGCTAAGCAGCGCTATAACGGCGATACACACAGGTATGCTCATAATCACGCCGAAAACTGCTGCACTGATCTTTTTCAGATCTGTCTTTTTTGCGCCGTCCGCTTTTTTCGTGCGCTGAAAAAGGGCGCCGAAAACAGACCCGTATTCATGGAACGGAGAAATGACCGCCCTGAATGCGTTGTGTATGACAGAACGGCTGCCCTCACGGTAGCTTGCATACGAAAAATATGCGTTTCCCAGAATTATCATCAGCACACACAGCGACGTTACGCTGCCGTTGTCGCAGACGAAAAACGACGGTGACAGCAGCAAATTGACAATGAAAATAATAGTCGTTGTGCGGCTTCCCTTCATGCCGAGATTCCGGCAATATGCAAAATTAAAAATACTTACCGCTGATGCCGTTATCGAAGACATCAGCCCGAAGCCCGTTCCGGCGATAGATTCCATGTATGTTTTCAAGACAATATAACCGAGTATCAGCGCGGCTGCGGCGAAAAATCTGTCCTGCTTTGAATAAACGCAGGGCGGCTTTTTATTTACACGATACGCCGCCGCATTCTGCGCATTATAC
>CACYDO010000005.1 GCA_902773165.1 uncultured Ruminococcus sp.
AATTTGCAGTGCGCCAATAGCTCAGCTGGATAGAGCAACTGCCTTCTAAGCAGTAGGTCAGGGGTTCGAGTCCCTTTTGGCGCGCCATAGGTATGCAGTGTTGTTTTAGTGAAAAAAGCAGCACTGTTTTTTTATGTAAAAATTTCTTTTAAGGACGGATAAATTTGAAAAAGAAATACAGGAATATTATAATTATCATAGCAGTGTGTATAATCGTTGAGCTGCTTTTTGCGAATCGGGCGGCGATTGCCCTGAAGCTTAGCGGTGCAAAAGAAACAGCTGTCAATTTAAGCAGCGTGGAGGTTTCCGATAACTTAGGCGGAAGCGGTGTTCTGAAAGACGGCGTTTCTTTACAAAAGGGTACGCTGAAATTCAAAAACGTCGGGTCGGAAATGAGAAATCTCTGCATTGAAACGACGAAAGGAAATTTCCATTATATTGATGTTAATATCACTTTTACCGACGATAATTTTGCTCTCGAAGACGGCGCGTGGCGAAATAGCTTCGATAAAAAGCTTTATCTCGGTGACCACGAGAAAAACTATTTTAACGTGAATTCTTACGGCAATGTCGGTACATTGAAGCTGAAATTTGAAAATGAAACCGAAGATCCTTTTAAGATCGTATCGGTAACGCTCAATTCTCCTCCTCCTTTTCATTTCAGTATTGCAGGCTTTGCGCTTATGGCGGCGATCTGCCTGTCTGTGTACTGCGGCGCGTGGAAGTGGAAAACAAGAAAGAGCGATAAGGTCATATTTTTGTTTCTGGCTTTGGTCATGTGTGTTGTGGTAATGGCGGTGACGTTTACTGCGGCAGGAACTGCCGGAAAGCTTCTTGTCGTTGATTTTCCTTTGGAGGATAAGTACACAGGCGATCAGTACCAGCAGCTTTTCAGCTCTTTTTCCGAGGGAAGGCTCGATATAAATGTCGATCATGTGCCTGCGCAGTTTAACGGACTTTCAGACCCTTACGACATAAGTGAACGCGACCACGCAAATCTTAGCGGCGATTTCTGGGACAGAGCGTATTACAACGGAAAATTTTATTCCTATTTCGGCGTTGCTCCGGTGTTTACGATCTATTTGCCTGTATTTATCCTTACCGGCAAGCTCCCGACCGCAATGCTTGCTTCATCTGTGGCGACGTGCTATGCGGTAATATTCATGTCGCTGCTGTACATTGCTTTTCTAAAGAGATTCTGCAAAGATGTTCCTTTTATCCTTGCTATTCTCGGTCAGCTTGCGCTGGTTTTCGGTTCTCTTATCCTTCCGTTGAACGCCGAGGAGATCTTCTACTCCATTGCCGCGATATCGGGAATTGGCTCGCTGTCTGCTTTCCTGTACTTTTTGCTCACGGCATACTATGAAGAAAGCTTCCGTAAAAGAATTATTCTGCTTGCACTTTCTGGAATCTCTGTTGTGATGATCGCCTGCTCGCGCCCTTCTTTACTGATCTACTGTACGGCGGCGCTCGTTCCTGCTGTATTCATTTTTTCGGGAAAAGCAGATACGATCGGTCAGAAAACGGCGTATGTCTGCTCGATAGGCGTTCCCGTCGTTCTGGGCGCTGTCGGTCTGATGATATATAACTACATGAGATTTTCAAGCCCGTTTGAATTCGGATTCACTTATCAGCTCACTGTCAGCGAAGCAGCGGCAAATACCCTCACGCTTGCGTATATTCCTGCGGCGATCTACCATTATTTCCTCCAAATGCCGGCTTACAATTCTCAGTTTCCTTATATAGATATAAACTGGACGGGTCTGCCCGTTTATCCGCGCTACACGTTCGTTTTCTGCTCGGTGGGTGCGTTTGCCTTCCCGGCTTCATGGGGGATTTTTCTGCTTCCTGCGGTGGATAAGAAAAAGGATAAATTCAAAACGGCGTTTATCCTCACGCTGTTTTTCTCAGCGCTGCTGCTGTCGTTCGTCGATATGTGCAAGGCGGGCGTTCTGTACAGATATACCGCAGATATCATGACGCCGCTGCTGCTCGTCGCTCTGATAACGATATTCGAAATTATAAATATGCTTGAAAAAGCTCCTGCACGCGTCTACTCAGCCGCATATATTCTGACAGCCGCCGCACTCGCCGTGACGATCGCCGCAGGCTATCTGTTTATATTCTCCAATGAGTACGAAATATTTATCAACGATTACGCCGCATTGACCCAGATACTGAGAAATCTGTGATATATATCGAGAGCGTTTTCTACATTTTATCACTGTTATGTGTATAAAAATGTGGGAGACGCTTTTCGTTTTGTTAAAATCAACTATAATTTGTTTATAATTTAGTGAAATGCGTTTAAAATGAAGAATTCAAAAATAATTACCCGTTTCTATTGAAAAATTTTTTCTTATGTGTTATCCTATTTATATTGGAGGTTAGTAAGAAGACATTGATAAAAAAATAACAATGTCTTCTGCGACCCATAGCAGAGAGTTTATTATCAATAGTCAGGAGAGTTATTATGAGTGAGAAGGAATATACCCTGGTTGACAGCGCAGATTCGTTTGAAGCGAAGCTTGCACGCGTCAGAGCTGCACAGGAAAAGTATGCGTCCTACACACAGGAGCAGGTAGACGCAATATTTAAAGCGGCTGCATTGGCTGCCAATAACGAAAGAATTCCGCTTGCCAGACTGGCAGTGGAAGAAACCGGCATGGGTATTATGGAGGATAAGGTCATCAAGAACCACTATGCCGCCGAGTATATTTACAATGCGTACAAGGATACGAAAACATGCGGAGTAATAGAAGAGGATAAAGCTTACGGCATTACAAGAATTGCAGAGCCGATCGGCGTTATCGGCGCTGTTATCCCTACAACTAACCCGACCTCTACGGCTATTTTCAAGGCGCTGGTTGCTCTTAAAACGAGAAACGCGGTTATCATCAGCCCTCACCCGAGAGCAAAGAAATCTACCATCGCGGCAGCTAAGGTAGTTCTGGAAGCTGCAGTTGCAGCAGGAGCTCCCGACGAGATAATCGGCTGGATAGACGTTCCTTCGCTTGATCTCACTAACAGGCTCATGAGAGAATCCGATATTATCCTTGCAACAGGCGGTCCGGGTATGGTAAAGGCTGCTTATTCAAGCGGCACACCGGCGATCGGCGTAGGCGCAGGAAACGCTTCTGCTATTATTGATTCTTCCGCAGATATAATCAACGCAGTTAACTCTATTATTCATTCAAAGACATTTGACAACGGCATGATCTGCGCAACGGAGCAGACTGTCATTGCTGACGCGTCGGTTTATGATGAGGTTAAGGCGGAATTTGAAAGAAGGGGCTGCTATTTCCTGAATGACGAGGAGAAGGATAAGGTCCGCGCGACTCTCCTTATCAACGGCTCGCTGAACGCAAGAATAGTTGGTCAGCGTCCGTCAATTATCGCAAAGATGGCAGGCTTCGAGGTCCCTGAAAAAACAAAGGTTCTTATCGGCGAGGCTGAAAGCACAGACCATGACGAAGCTTTTGGTCACGAGAAGCTTACTACGATTCTCGGTATGTATAAGTCAGACAGCTTCGACCATTCGCTTGATATCGCTGACGAGCTGCTCAGAAACAATGGCGGTCTGGGACATACGGCTGTTCTCTGGATTGACAATATCAACGAGCGCGAAAAGCTGATGAAATTTGCAGAGCGCATGAAGACCTGCCGGCTGATCGTTAATACACCTTCTTCGCTCGGCGGTATCGGCGACCTTTACAACTTCAAGCTTACTCCGTCGCTTACACTGGGCTGCGGCTCATGGGGCGGCAACTCCGTTTCGGAGAACGTCGGAGTTATGCACCTTCTTAATATAAAGACTGTAGCGGAGAGGCGTGAAAATATGCTTTGGTTCAGAGCACCCGAAAAGGTTTACTTCAAGAAGGGCTGTCTGCCCGTAGCTCTTTCAGAGCTGAAAGCAATGGGCAAAAAGAGAGCCTTTATCGTTACCGACAGCTTCCTGTTCTCAAACGGCTACACAAAGCCGATCACCGACAAGCTCGACGAAATGGGTATTGAGCATACGACATTCTCGAATGTTGCTCCCGACCCGTCGCTTGCAAGCGCAATGGAAGGCGCAGAGCAGATGAAGCAGTTCAAGCCCGATACGATCATCGCGCTGGGCGGCGGTTCTGCTATGGACGCAGGCAAGATCATGTGGGTACTGTACGAGCACCCCGAGGCAGACTTCCTCGATATGGCTATGCGCTTCTGTGATATCAGAAAGAGAATATATACGTTCCCGAAGATGGGCGAGAAAGCGTACTTTATCGCTATTTCCACATCGGCAGGAACCGGCTCGGAGGTTACTCCGTTCGCAGTTATCACCGACGAGCGCAGCGGCGTTAAGTATCCGCTTGCAGATTACGAGCTTCTTCCGAATATGGCTATCGTTGATACTGATTATCACATGACTGCACCCAAGGGGCTGACAGCTGCTTCGGGTATCGACGCTGTAACTCACGTTCTTGAAGCTTACGCTTCGATAATGGCGACGGATTATACAGACGGTATCGGTCTGCGCGCTATCAAGATGATATTCCAGTATCTCCCGAGAGCGTATGACAACGGTGCAAACGACCCCGTTGCAAGAGAGAAAATGGCTAATGCAGCAACAATGGCAGGTATGGCGTTTGCAAACGCATTCCTGGGTGTGTGCCACTCAATGGCTCATAAGCTCGGCGCGTTCCACCATATTCCTCACGGCATTGCAAATGCTCTTATGATAGATCACGTTATGCGCTTTAATGCTGCCGAAGTTCCCACAAAGATGGGTACGTTCAGTCAGTACGATCACCCCCATACCAGAGCGCGTTACTGCGAGATCGCTGATTATCTCGGAATCAAGGGCGAAAACGATGAAGAGAAGCTCGAAAACTTCATCAAGGCTATCGACGAGCTGAAGGAGAAGGTTGGAATCAAGCCTACGATCAAGGATTACGGCATTGACGAGCAGGATTTCCTCAACAGACTTGACGAAATGTGCGAGCAGGCGTTTGACGATCAGTGTACGGGAGCAAACCCGAGATATCCGCTTATCAGCGAGATCAAGCAGATGTATCTGAACGCTTATTACGGCAATTTTGAAACCGTTTAATCTGCATTAAAGACAAAGTGTAAAGCTGCACCGACCGTGTATTCCAGTCGGTGCAGTTTTGTAGATTTTTAATATGAAATACAAATACGGAATTTGATTTGACAATACATGATCTCAGGGAGGCTTCGATATTCATGAGCAAATATTTTTTTATTTTTGCACTTACTTGGCTGGCTATGGCGATAGTGTTTTTCTTAGAGAAGAATATAGCTGTCGGCGTTATTTGGTCGTGCGTCAGCGTATTTGATTTTATCGTTGCCCTGATATCCTTGAGTAAAGAGAAAAAAGCCGATAATACTGATGATGTTGAAATTGAAGAGTATTCAGAGAAGGTGGAAGATTGAAAAAAAGTGTTTCGCCGTTTGAGCTTCTGTCCGAACGCAGATCGGAGCTTATGGGCTTTTCTATTTTGTGGGTAGTGTGGTTTCACTCCTCGTTCAGGCTTGATTTCTTTCCGGCAGAGCCGCTTAATACGTTTTTTGAGTTCATCAAAAAAACTGGATACGGCGGCGTCGATATATTTCTTCTCCTCAGCGGTATGGGGATATATCGTTCCTTGTCGAAAAACAATGTTTCCGATTACATAAAAAACAGACTCAGAAAGATCGTTCCCGTGTGGTGGGCGTATCTTGCTTTATACTATCTTCTCGGGAAATTTGTGTTTGACGTCGCCATTTCCGCGAAGGACGCGCTGGGCATTGCAACATTTATGGGCTTCTGGCTCAATGACGACATTATAGGAAACTGGTACGTATACGCCATAATGCTTTTTTACCTGATATCGCCTGTGATCTATTCGCTGCTGAATGAAAGCAGGAATAAAAAAAGAATGTGTCTTGCGCTTGTAATAATATCGGTTATTCTGTCGTTTCCGTTTTTTGGCGTTTTCAAGCTGATCGTGTTCTCGCGGCTTGCGATCTACGTGATAGGAATGTACTTTGCAGCCGATTTGCAGAACGCTGAATTCACAAAAAAGAGTATCATTTTCTGCGCCGTGATATTTATGATATTCGGCGGCGTTTTGTTTGTTCTGGAGAATTCATTTGCAAAATATCTGTGGCCATACGGACTGTGGTGGTATCCGTTTATTCCGTTAGCTCCTGCAATGTCGCTGCTGCTCACTCTGCTCTTTCAAAAAATAAGCGAATTCGCAGACGGCGCTATGTGGTGTTTGCGCAAAACGGGTGAAGCTTCGTTGGAAATACTGCTGATATCCGACCTTATGTTTGAAAACGCAGGGAAGATGAATATTAGAACGCCCTCTGAACATCTTACGGCGCTGCTGATAATCGTTATCTCACTGACAGGCGGCTTCGTTTTTCACTATATTATCGAATTTTGCAAAGGAATTTTCTCTGATAAAGATAAAGGCTCAGGTAAGAAAAAGAGAAGAAAAGGTGTTAAATAATTATGGTAGTCAGAAAATATACAGAAAACGACCTTCCCGAAATGATCGCGATATGGAATGATGTTGTGGAGGAAGGAATCGCTTTTCCACAGGAAGAGCCGCTTGATGTTGAAAGCGGCGCGGCTTTTTTTGCGGCGCAGAGCTATTCCGCCGCTGCACAAGATGACGACGGGAAGATCTGCGGACTTTATATTCTTCACCCGAATAATGTCGGACGCTGCGGTCACATCTGCAACGCAAGCTATGCGGTAAGCCGGGATGTGCGCGGAAAACATATAGGTGAAAAGCTCGTTCTAGACTGCCTGAAAACCGCAAAGGAGCTTGGCTTCCGCGTTTTGCAGTTTAATGCAGTGGTGGAAAGCAACGTTCATGCGCGCCATCTTTACGAGAGAATAGGCTTTAAACAGCTTGGCGTTATTCCCGGAGGATTCCGCATGAAGGACGGTCATTACGAGAATATTTGCCCGTATTACATAGAGCTTTAATACAACACCTCACAAATACCGCCTTACGATACCACAAGGGCGTTTGCAGCACGATCCAATCAGTCTGAGTTTTGCGACTTGACTTCCCGGTGCAGGTTGGGCTGCAAAGTGAAGAGTTATTTATTTACGATTATTAAGCTGCCGAAGGAAGTAATATGGTTTAGGGCAAGCGAAAGGAATGATTTAACTGTGAGGCAGATCACCGTCAACAAAAATGACGCCGATCAGCGTCTTGACAAATTTATCTCAAAGCGGTTCAAAACCATGCCGAAGGCGTTGATGTACAAGTATATCCGAACGAAGTACATAAAAGTAAACGGCAAAAAATGCGAAATATCCACGCGCCTGCACGAGGGCGACGTTATCACGCTTTATATCAGAGATGAATTTTTTGAAGAGCCTGAGTATGATACATATGATTTCCTTAAAGCGCCGTGTAAGCTTGACGTCGTGTACGAAGACGAAAATATCATTCTTATTAATAAGCCCACAGGTCTGCTGTGTCACCCCGACGAAACGTATCATTTCGATTCGCTTCTTGCACGTTTTCAGCATTATATGTACGAGAAAGGGGAGTACGATCCGAAGGACGAAAACTCCTTCGCCCCGGCGCTTGCAAACAGAATAGACCGCAACACGGGCGGTATCGTTATAGGTGCGAAGAACGCCGAAGCTCTTCGCGTTCTGAACCAGAAAATTAAGGACAGGGAGATAAAAAAATATTATCTCTGCATGGTTCATGGCGTGCCCAAAAGAAAAACGGCGCTTCTGAGTGATTTCCTTGTAAAAAACGAAAAGCAGAACAGAGTGTACGTTTCATCTAAAAAAACGCCCGACAGCAAGACGATAAAAACGCGCTACACCGTGCTGAAAACCTATGGGAAAATGAGCCTTGTCGAGGTGGAGCTGCTTACGGGCAGAACGCACCAGATACGCGCTCATATGGCGTATATCGGACACCCTCTTGTCGGCGACGGAAAATACGGAACTAACGCGCTGAACAAGGATATTCCGCTGAAATGGCAGGCGCTGTGTTCATACAAGCTGAAATTCGATTTTACCACGGATTCCGGTTCGCTCGATTATCTGAACGGTAAGGAATATAAGGTCGATAAGGTCTGGTTTGAAAGCTATCTTAAAATATAATAATTTGTAAACAAAAAAACCGACCAATAGTCATTTTAAGTATTGACTGTTGGTCAGTTTTGTGGTATAATCTTGACATTATAAAAAGATGTCCGAAAAATAATGGTTTTTGAGGACGGTTTTCTGCTTTTATGCAAAAAAGCGACGGAAAAATATTCCCGTTTATGGATATTGGCTATTGCACAGAAATTGTCTTTTTGGTATAATAAATTCGGTTGCTGCTGCGGTTTTAAGACGTTTTCGCTTATGAATTCAGCAGTGTCAAAAAGAGACAGCAGGAAAATCAGTTTTTATAATTTTTTGCAGCTTGTGTTCCTCCGTTCGGCACATTGGCTTCGCCTTGTGCCTGCTTTTTTGTGGTGGAGAGTTGTGTTTTTGTGCTGCGCGTTATTATTATTTCGGATTTGCTTATCTGTTCCGAATATACGCGCTTTTATGGAGCTTTGGGTCTCGCTTGCCGGATAGGTCAGCTCTTCTGCTGCGCAGAGGTCTCCACCGGAGCCACGCGCCCCCAAACCCCGGAAGCTTTTTTTGAAAAACTGCGCAAAAAAATTAAGCTGTGTTTTCCGGATGCCAACAGCAAGAGATCAATGAAAGGTGTGGCGGCTTGCAATGAAGAGATTAGATCAGACCGTCAAAAGAGAAACTCTCTATATCGCGGCGTGGACGCTTGTGCTGAGCGCTCTGATGGAATCTGTGTTTCTTGTTATCGGTTTATGGAAGCCCTCTGTGCTTTTCGGCAATCTGATCTCGGGCTTTTGTGCAGTTCTTAATTTCCTGCTGATGGGAATAACCGTACAAAACGCCGTAGAAAAGGACGAAAAGGACGCAGCGTCGCTTATGCGCTTTTCGCAGAGTATGAGAATGCTGCTACAGCTTGCGGCAGGCGCTGTCGGCGTAATGCTGTTTGACCCTGTGGCGGCGATCGTGCCGTTGTTCTTTCCGCGTATTGCCGTAACGTTCCGCCCGATGTTCGCGATGGATAAAGGCGGTGCGAAGGACGGAGATACTTACGACGAAGGCGGCGCGAAGGAAGAAAAAGGTGGTGAATAAAAAAGTGAATGAAAGAAAATACAGCGGAAAATTCAAGGCGATAGATACGCTGCTGATAATTATGATGATATTGCCAATACTTTTCGGCATAGCGCTGTATATTGTGTTTACACCAGAAACGAGCGGAATAGAGATAGCAGGCGCACGTATTTATTTTACGATAAATATGCCGTTTCAGCCGCTGCCGATAACGGAGGCGCAGGTGAATTCCTGGATAGTAATTGTTTCGGTATTTTTTCTGTGCCTTTATTTAACTCACGGTCTTTCGGCGACAAAACCTACTAAGCGCCAGCATCTGGTGGAGTGGGCGCTTGAACAGACCGAAAAGCTTGTTTCCGACAATATGGGAGAATTCTTCAAGGACTTCGCTCCGTTCGTTGCGGCGATCATGCTGCTTTCGGCGCTGTCAAGTCTGCTTACGCTTGTCGGGCTGTATCCTCCTACGTCCGATCTGAACGTAGTCGGCGGCTGGGCTATACTCGTATTCATTCTGATAACATATTACAAATTCAAGTGCGGTGCGCTGCACTATCTGAAAAGCTTTACCGAGCCGGTGGCGTTCCTTACGCCGCTCAACGTTATCAGCGAATTCGCAACGCCTGTTTCAATGGCGTTCCGTCATTACGGAAATATACTTTCCGGATCGGTAATTTCCGTTCTTGTGGCTGCTGCCTTGCAGGGGCTGTCTTCGATGATATTCGGCAGACTTCCCGGATTTTTGGGCAGCTTCCCGTTCCTGCAGATCGGTATTCCGGCGGTTTTGTCGGTTTATTTCGATATATTCAGCGGACTGCTCCAGGCGTTTATTTTCGCTATGCTGACAATGCTCTACGTTGCGTCGGGTTTCCCCGAGAACGATTACAGAGAAAAGTTAAAGAAAAAAGCTGCCGCTGCGGGGAATTGACCTGTAGCTTACATAAAGGCTTATAAAATTTGAAAAGGAGATAATTTTTATGGAACTGGCAATTGGTATTATTTTAGGCTGCTGCGCTCTTGGCGCAGGTATGGCAATGATCGCAGGTATCGGCCCCGGTATCGGTGAAGGAAACGCAGTCGCAAAGGCGTGCGAGGCTATCGGACGTCAGCCCGAAAGCAGAAGCGCAGTTACAACAACTATGCTCATGGGCTGCGCAGTTGCAGAGACAACGGGTCTTTACGCCCTCGTTATCGCAATTCTGCTGATCTTCCTTGCACCGGGCAGACTGGTAAATATTCTTGTAGAAACAATGAGTCAGCTCGGCTAATCGTTGGGAGTTGTTTTTATGCAGTCATCAGAGGTTATTTCTGTCA
>CACYDO010000006.1 GCA_902773165.1 uncultured Ruminococcus sp.
CAGCCCTGCATAAAAACTACAAATCGAACTCCCGGCCCGTCTACAAGCCCGAAGCTTTCAAGAGAATGGATATTTCCCTTTATTTCATGGTCACCATAGTTATATGCCATAATTACCCCCCTCATGTTAATTATCCAGGTAAATACCGATTAAATCGAGTGCCCATATCTCGCAGTCAATTTGACGAATAAATACAAGCAAGATTGGTACTAAGTCCGTAGTACGTGATTTAATCAATAGTTAACAAGTTATTATACATTACATATATTTATAAATAGAATTGCAAAACAGCATGATAATTAATACCATGCTGTTTTTAAATTCAAATAGTAATATCACATGATCTTATGGCAGGTGCGCGCGATAACATCGAGCTGCTGCTGCCTTGTAAGATTAATGAACTTGACCGCATACCCGGAAACACGGATAGTGAAGTTTGCGTATTCTTCCTTCTCGGGGTGCTCCATAGCGTCAATGAGCTTTTCTGTGCCGAAAACATTGACATTGAGGTGATGTGCGCCCTGATCGAAATAGCCGTCCATAACCTGAACGAGATTATTTTTGCGTTCTGCGTCGTCATGGCCAAGAGCAGCCGGGCTGATCGTCTGCGTATTTGAAATGCCGTCGAGCGCCCACTCGTAGGGCAGCTTTGCAACAGAATTAAGCGATGCAAGCAATCCGCTCTTCTCCGCGCCGTAGCTCGGATTTGCACCGGGAGAGAAAGGCTCACCGGACTTTCTGCCGTCGGGCAGAGCGCCTGTATATTTGCCGTAAACGACGTTTGATGTAATTGTGAGGATAGACGTAGACGGCTCGGAATTTCTGTAGGTGTGGTACTTCTTGATCTTATCGAGGAAGGTTCGCAGCAGCCACAGAGCGATATCATCTGCGCGATCATCGTCATTGCCGTAACGTGGGAAATCTCCCTCTGCTTCGTAATCTACAGCATAGCCGTCTTCATTTCTGATCGTCTTGACCTTAGTATACTTGATCGCACTGAGAGAATCGACAACGTGAGAAAATCCTGCGATACCCGTAGCGAACGTGCGGCGCACGTTTGTATCTATGAGAGCCATCTCCGCCGCTTCATAATAATACCTATCGTGCATATAGTGAATAAGGTTGAGCGCGTTTACATAAACGCCAGCAAGCCAATCCATCATAAGCGTATACTTTTCGATAACCTCGTCGAAATCGAGGTATTCCGACGTTATCGGCGCATTTTTCGGGCCGATCTGCTCAAATGTCATTTCATCAACGCCGCCGTTAATAGCATACGTCAAACACTTTGCAAGATTTGCTCTTGCTCCGAAGAACTGCATTTCCTTACCAGTCTGAGTAGCCGATACGCAGCAGCAGATCGAGTAATCGTCACCCCAGACGGGCTTCATTACGTCATCGTTTTCGTACTGAATAGAGCTTGTAGTAATTGAAATATACGCCGCATACTTTTTGAAATTATCGGGCAATGCAGAGGAATAGAGAACCGTAAGATTCGGCTCGGGCGAAGGACCCATATTTTCGAGAGTATGGAGGAAACGATAATCGCTCTTCGTGACCATAGAACGTCCGTCCATTCCGATACCGCCGACTTCGAGTGTAGCCCAGACAGGGTCGCCTGAAAACAGCATATTGTAGGACGGGATACGCGCAAAGCGAACCATTCTGAATTTCATTACAAGATGGTCGATAAGCTCCTGCGCTTCACTCTCTGTGAGAACGCCGTTTTCAAGATCTCTCTGAATATAAATATCGAGGAAGGTTGAAATTCTGCCTACGCTCATAGCCGCGCCGTTCTGCGTTTTGATTGCGGCGAGGTAGCCAAAGTAAAGCCACTGAACTGCTTCCTTCGCGTTTGCGGCAGGCTGAGAAATATCAAAACCGTAGCTTGCAGCCATCTTTTTCATATCTTTGAGAGCCATTATCTGCAAGCCAAGCTCCTCACGCTGACGAATTATCTCATCGGTCATGGTGCCGTCGCCGCAGTTTGCGTGATCTTTAAGCTTCTGCTCGATAAGGAAATCAATGCCGTAGAGCGCTACTCTTCGGTAATCGCCGACGATACGTCCTCTTCCGTATGTATCGGGAAGCCCGGTAATAACGTGAGAATGACGGCATTTTTTCATCTCGGGAGTATATGCGAGGAACACAGCGTCGTTGTGAGTTCTGTGATACTCGGTAAAAATCTTATGAAGCTCCGGGCTTGGCTCGTATCCGTGTGTGGCGCATGCCTGCTCTGCCATTCTGATACCGCCAAAGGGCATAAATGCTCTTTTAAGCGGCTTATCGGTCTGCAAACCGACAACAGCTTCAAGCTCCTTCATAGATTCGCTGATATAGCCCGGGGCATGAGATGTAAGTGACGACACAACATCGGTATCCATATCGAGGATACCATCCTTTTTGCGCTCCTCCTTCTGAAGACGCTGAAGCTCTCCCCACAGCTTGTCCGTTGCTTCCGTTGCGCCTGCAAGGAAGCTTTCATCTCCGTCGTAAGGCTGATAGTTTTTCTGGATAAAGTCGCGTGTATTGACTTCCTCCTGCCAGAGTCTTCCTTCAAAACCTTCCCACTGAGAAAATCTATTCATGTAAAGTCCCCCTTATTCATTTTAAAACAGCCCGTCATTCAAATCAGGTCCTGTAAACTCCTATATTACAAAGCAATAACAACATATGCTCCTGTTACACTGCCGAGGTAAATACATCTTGGGCAGCTGCCATATATAATGATATCACTTTTACGGGAAAAATCAAGAGTTATTTTTATTTTTTTAAATGTAATAACGATTTTGCTGCTGCTTCATTTGTGCAAATCAACGAAAACTGACAATATTCCTAAATAAATCAAACTTTTCCGGCGATAAAACAGAGCTTACCGCCGAAAAAGTCAATTTGATATAATTATTATTGTTTAACGTTATGTATAATCAAAAAGCAACCTTCTTAGAAAGATAATCTACAAGATCATCAATAGCAACTCTCTCCTGCTGCATTGTATCTCTGTCGCGGACGGTCACACAGTGATCGTCGCGTGAATCAAAGTCGTATGTAATGCAGAAGGGTGTACCGATCTCGTCTTCACGGCGATAGCGCTTGCCGATAGAGCCTGTGTCGTCAAAATCGGTCATAAAGCTCTTTGAAAGAGTTTCGTAAACAGCGGCAGCCTCCTCGGAAAGCTTCTTAGAAAGCGGAAGAACAGCAGCCTTAAACGGCGCAAGAGCCGGGTGCAGACGAAGAACGACTCTTGTATCCTTCTCGTCGATAACCTCCTCGTCGTATGCCTCGGTCATGATAGCGAGGAACAGGCGTTCAACGCCGAGCGACGGCTCGATAACGAACGGAACGTATCTCTCGTTCGTTTCGGGGTCAAGGTAATCAAGCTTCTTTCCGCTTGTTTCAATATGACGGGTAAGATCGTAATTTGTTCTGTCGGCAATGCCCCAAAGCTCGCCCCAGCCGAACGGGAAGAGATACTCGAAGTCTGTAGTAGCCTTGGAATAGAACGAAAGCTCCTCCTTCTCGTGGTCGCGCAGACGGAGATTTTCGGGCTTGATATTGAGTGAATAGAGCCAATCGCGGCAGAAGCTGCGCCAATAGTCGAACCATTCCAGATCGGTATCGGGCTTACAGAAGAATTCAAGCTCCATCTGCTCAAATTCACGAACACGGAAGATGAAGTTACCGGGAGTGATCTCATTTCTGAAAGACTTACCTATCTGTGCAACGCCGAAGGGAACCTTTTTTCTTGTTGTTCTCTGAATATTAGCGAAGTTCACGAAAATACCCTGGGCAGTTTCGGGGCGGAGGTAAAGCTCGTTTTTCGTACCCTCTGTAACGCCCTGGAATGTCTTGAACATCAGGTTAAACTGTCTGATATCGGTGAAGTCGTGCTTGCCGCAGTTCGGGCAGGGGATATTTTTCTCCTCGATGTAATCTGTCATCTGCTGATTCGACCAGCCGGCAACGTTAGTACCGTCGAAATCCTCGATAAGATTATCAGCGCGGTGACGTGTTTTGCAGGCGCGGCAATCCATGAGCGGATCTGAGAATCCGCCGAGGTGACCGGAAGCGACCCATGTCTGAGGATTCATAAGAATAGCGGAATCAAGACCTACATTGAGTCTGTTTTCCTGAACGAATTTTTTGAGCCACGCGCTCTTGATATTATTTTTAAGCTGCATACCCAAAGGGCCGTAGTCCCAGGTATTAGCAAGACCGCCGTATATCTCGCTTCCGGGGTAGACAAAGCCTCTGCCCTTACAGAGTGCAACGAGTTTTTCCATAGTTTTTTCGGTGTTTTTCATGTTTTTTCCTCCTGAATATATATACGTCACCAGATCACGTGGAATACGCGTTATTATGACGAAGCTTATACGATATCATTTTATCACTATTTTGGAGATTTGGCAATAATTATTGAAAAAAAACCCGGCAAGCGCCGGGGGGCAGTTGCGGTTTTACTTTGAGTTAAGGTCAGTTGGTCTCCGCGCCGTGGGTCGGCTAACGCTAATTATATATTACCTTTTGATTTCTGCTATTATTTCTTGTATACCTACTAAAATTATACACATACGAAAAAAGCAGGAAACACTCCTAATTCCTCAATATTCCCTCTGCGCACCTCACTCCGTCCGCCGCTGCCGACATTATCCCTCCGGCATATCCTGCGCCCTCTCCGCAGGGATACACTCCTTTCACCGAAACCGCTTGTCCGTCTTCTCCGCGCAGTATTCTCACAGGACTGCTTGACCGCGTCTCCGCTCCCGTGATAAGCGCGTCACCATCGTCAAACCCACGCAGCCGCTGTCCAAGCAGCGATATAGCTTCACGCATACTCTCAACAACAAATTCCGGCAGGTAATCCTCGAGCTTTGCAAATTCACAGCCGGGGCGGTATGTCGGCTTCACCGAACCGTACCCGGCAGAACGCGTACCGGAAAGAAGGTCGCAAACACGCTGTACAGGCGC
>CACYDO010000007.1 GCA_902773165.1 uncultured Ruminococcus sp.
GCAAGCGCCGACAGTCAGTTACGATTATGCTTTGTCGTGACGGTCAGTTGGTTTCCGCGTTTTAGGCTTATCACTAAAATTATACGTAAATATACGCTTACGATTTGAAGATATAAGGTTGAAATTTGGTGCGAAAAGATATATAATTGGTATAGTGGATATAAAACTAGTTTTTCGAAATATAATGTATTCCGGAGGTCAATTTAATGCGCAGCAGTATCAGATTACTTACATTTACGCTTTCCCTCTTTCTTATAGTTGTTTCTATACCTTTTTTTCCTTCCTATGCAGCAGAAAATACTGTAACATACGAAAATACTGAGCTTTCTATGACAATAGATATTCCTTCGGATACCGCTATGATAGAGCGGACTGTTCGAAAAAATGACGAGCTGTTTAAAAACGGTACGTTCGAGTACATAACGGCTATGACTCAGATGCGTAACGATGGAGCAGTCCTTTACGGAAAAAGCCTTGATGGAGCATATGAATTTGAAATAATCGGTTCGGCAAATGAAGGTAAGGTCAAGAATCTGTCTAAGCTTTCCGACAGAAAACAGGATAAGCTTCTGGAAATATATAAGCAGCAGCCCGATATCGTGGAATGCAGCAGATATTCAGGCAAAAACGCCGATTTTTTCTTTTCTTTAAGAACTCTCAACAACGCCGACGGAAGATTCTTTTATGGCGACTACTATACCGTTTTTAACGGACAGGATATCACCGTAAGGCTAATTTCAGAAAATGACAAGCTGACCGATTCCGAACTCAATATCCTGAAGAATATGGCAGATTCCGTGAGATTCCCTCAGAAACAAAAGCTGACCTTTTCTTCAATACAGGGGAAAGGCGTTTTCGTTACCTTTATTGTCCTGTTTTCTTTGTTTATCCTGATAATTTTGTATAGGCGTAACGATGAATCAGTCAATCGCTTTATTATAGCTAAAATTGCAGAGTATAAGGCTGCTTCCGAAAATAAGGATTCTGCTCGTAAGATCGTTAAAGACGAAGATCAACAGAGTTCCGAAGCTGAAAATATTCATTCGGAAGAAAAAGTTAGTTCGGATAATACAGATTCCAATAACGATAATAACAGTTCGGAGAATAATACTGACGACGAGGAAGATCTTTCTTCAATAGATCTTGACGAGGCTATTGCTGCATTTGACGACAGTTTGAAATGATTGAAGCTTAAATAATATATGCAAGATTGTAGTATGTTATGTATGGTAAATGTGTGCTATCTTAATTCCTTCACTAAATTCTCCCATTCCTGCTGATTGAATCCCACGAGGACACGTTCGTTCCAAATCAGAATAGGGCGCTTAACAAGCATTCCGTCTGTGGCAAGAAGCTCAAGCTGTTCTCCCTCAGTCATCGAAGGAAGCTTATCTTTCAGATTCATGCTTTTGTAAATTGTGCCGCTCGTGTTGAAGAATTTTTTCAGCGGTAGTCCGCTTTGAGAATACCACAGCTTTAATTCTTCTAAAGATGGAGCTTCATCTTTGATATTTCGTTCAGAGAATGGAATATCGTTTTCTTCAAGCCATTTTTTTGCCTTGCGGCAGGTTGAACATTTCGGGTAACATAAAAAAATCATAATAAATTCCTCCGTTTATTAAATTGAGTCTATTTTATGCAGATGTTATTTGTATTAATTGGAAAATAAGGGTCAAAATTAAGGAAATACGCGGAAAATATCTCAAATAACTATTGACTTTAATATTTGTATCGAATATAATAAAAATATCGTGAGCAGACTGAACAGTCGCGGGTACAAATGCCGAAAGGCTGTATGCGAGGAAAGTCCGAGCTCTACAGGGCAGAGTAACGGCTAACGGCCGCCGGGGGCGACCCCAGGGAAAGTGCAACAGAGATATACCGCCGGCATTTGTCGGTAAGGGTGGAAAGGCGAGGTAAGAGCTCACCGGCGCAGACGGAAGTCTGCGGCCCTGTAAACCCTACTCAGAGCAACACCGTGGACGGACTATACGCTTGCCCGGCGTGTCCGGTGGAGGTGGCAGTGAGCAGCGCGGTAACGTGCTGCCAAGATAGATGACTGTTTAAAACAGAACTCGGCTTATAGGTCTGGTCTACCCTTTTTATGTAAAAATGCAATCAATAAAGCGCACGGGTGAGTAATTTCTTATCCGTGTGTTTTATTATAACAACCACTTTCAGGTGCTGCTGTATTAATACAGCAAAGTGAAAAAAGTGTTGCATGAATATCACAAAAATTGGTTATTATGTAAATATTTCGAAATCTGGAAATTACTCATTTGTTATATTAAAAATCGCATAACAACGGTGTTTTCAACTATATTGTGTGAATTTATCATTTTTATATATATTATACAAAAAAAGTAAATGCGATTTATTAGCAAAAAGACTTGCAATTTCTCACATAAAATTATATAATAATTATAAGTTAGAAGTGTATCCATATAGACCAACAGAAAAAATCAAGGAGATGTGCCTATGCGTTTACGAAAGCAATCTCTTGGCGACCGCAATTTGGTCGGAGCAAGGGTCGAAGCAGCAAGAAAGAAAAAAGGCATGAAACAGAAGGAATTGCTGGCACAGTTGCAGGTAAGAGGCGTCGATATGAATGCATCTGGTCTTTCAAAGCTTGAAGGGCAAATTCGGTATGTTACCGATGTAGAGCTTGTGGCTTTATCCGATATCCTTGAGGTTTCTGTCGATTATCTTCTGGGCAGGGCATAAGTCAATTGGAAAATCGGACGGGAGTTTTCAGGCTCTCCGGTGGGATTTGACTTCCCTGTGTAATTTGAATGATATCCGAAACCAAAAGCAGGCTTTACAGTCTGCTTTTTTCTTACCATTTTCTCTATTTCCTGTTGTGAAAATTCCAGTCAGATATCTGGTCGCCCTTGACCATAAAGCTTTTTACCGCTTTGAGTGCAAGCGGAGTGTCGCAGTAAGCGTCAGAGTAAAATTCGTCTATAACGGCGTCGCCGTAAACCTCTTCGAAGCGGCGGACTTTTTCCTTGCCGTGGCAATTGATACCTGTATATTTTCCGGTCATAGGGTCTACCCGTGACGCCATAAGGCAGCCAACGCCAAGCTCGCTGCAAATCGGTTTGAGCAGGAATTCAGGCGAAGCAGAGATAATAACGTCGTCGGGTTGGCGATGATCTTTATAAAACGGTTTAATTTTTAGTTTATTTTCAGCCCAGAACTGAGGAAGATCGTTCTCAATATCGACTTCCTGCAAAAATTCATACATAGTTTCTTTAAACTGAGTTTTTGTTTTTATTCTCAGCAAATAAAGAATAAAAGCGAGTGCAGTTTTTGGAAAATGCAGAGCAATTCTTGGGTGACGTTTCAGGCAGAAAACATAAAAATCAGATGTACTGTCATTGTAATAAATTGTTTTATCAAAATCGTAAACGTTCAAAACAATGCACCTCCTGTTATTTTGCGTATTCCGATATCCGGATAATACCTTTGCAAAACGATCATCGACCTTTTACACCTACATTGTACCAAATTCCCCACAAAACGTCAAGCTCCTGGCCGGGCAGGAGCCCGGAGGCAGTTCCGGCGGCGTGTCGCCGCTGACAGTACCGATCATACTTAACCGTGAAGGGTAGTTGGTCTCCGCGTTTTTGGGTTGTTGACTGATATTTTACACTAACGCAGTCGGCAAGCACCGACAGGCAGTTGCGGCGGCGTGTCGCCGCTGACAGTTTCGATCATACTTAACCGTGAAGGTTAGTTGGTCTCCGCGTTTTTGGGTTGTCTGCTGATATTTTACACTTATAAAGGCACATATATACCGCCGAAGAATTATATAACAACAAATCATATCAACCGGAGGTTCTAAAATGAAATTTCTTCTTATTTTTATCGTTGCTCTTCTTTTCAGCAGCATGGGCTTTAAAAAGTATGTGTGGTTTATTTCGATAGGATACGGCTTTTCTGTTGCCGCTATTGGTGCTGCGCTTCTGATCATGTTCGGCGGAAGCCTTACATTCGGAACTGCCGCCGCATGTGTGCTGTTTATTATTTACGGCTGTCGCCTGGGTGGCTATTTGGCTGTTCGTGAGCTGAAAAGCAGTACCTACAACGAGAAAATGAAAAATGAGATCAAGTCCGGAAAAGGCATGAATATAGGCGTTAAATGCGCAATATGGGCAAGTGCGGCGCTGCTGTATGCCTGCGAAACTGCACCTGTGCTGTTCCGTCTTGAAAACGGAAAGGGAACAGACGCTTTTGTAATTATCGGTGCTGTTATAAGTGTGTGCGGTCTTATTGTGGAATCGGCAGCGGACTACCAAAAAAATGCCGCAAAGAAGAAAAATCCAGGCAGATTTGTAGACACGGGTCTTTTTAAGCTTGTAAGATGTCCGAATTATTTCGGAGAAATGCTCTTCTGGACGGGAACATTTGTCGGCGGTATCAACGCAGTGTCGGGAATATGGCAGTGGATAGCCGTTTTATCGGGATATCTGGGAATCATATATGTAATGTTCGGCGGTGCAAGGCGCTTGGAAATGCGTCAGAACAGAACCTACGGCAGCGACCCCGAATATCAGGAATATGTTAAGAAAACGCCTATAATGCTGCCGTTTATTCCTCTTTACAGCGTAGAAAAATATAAGTGGCTTGTAGCTTGAGAAAAATGAAACTGTATATGTGCAGATGTCACAGTACAATAACAAAATCCCTCCGATCATGCTGTCGGGGGGATTTTTAACTGTTTTATCATTTGTTTTTTTACCCTCAGCTCTTTAAAAAAGTCGCTGAGCAACTGTGCGCATTCATCTTCAAGGACACCGCCTGTTACGTCTGCCTTGTGATTGTAAGGAAAAGCAAATAAATCGGCAATGCTGCCGCATGAACCTGCTTTTTTGTCGTAAGCGCCGAAAACCAGTCTCGGTATCCTGGAGTTTATGACAGCGCCCGTACACATAGGGCAAGGTTCAAGCGTAACGTAAAGCTCACATTGCCACAGCCGCCAGCCGCCGAGTTTTTTACATGCAGCGTCAATCGCAGTAAGCTCGGCGTGGCGAAGTGCGTTTTTTCCGGTCTCGCGTTCGTTATATGCCGTGGAGACTATTTCGCCTTCCTTGACTATGACAGCCCCAACGGGAACTTCACCCAGAGAATAGGCGATTTTTGCCTGTTCAAGAGCTGCACGCATAAAGTAAACGTCCTTTTCGTATTCTGCTTCCGTCATAGCATTTCCAAAACAGTAAGGCTCTCTATGCAAAGAAGTATCGTACTTGCAATGACTGTTCCCGAAGTAAAGAATATTTTTGTCTTTTCGCCAAATGTGAGGTAGCTTTTCTCCGAACTGATACGGAAGAAGCTCTTATCGGACTTTGCAAGATAGTATATGCAGATAAATCCGACTGCGACCATCGTGACCATAACTGCGGCGTCGATCAGAGTGCTTACGCTGTCGGGCGCAACCTCGCCGATCGTGGAAACGATAACAGCGTAAAAGTTATTTCCGAAATGAATAAGGATATTAGGCAGCATAGAATCAGTCTTGATCCTCACATATGCAAGCATAAGTCCGAGTGTGAACGCAAACGGTATCTGCGCAAGATTTCC
>CACYDO010000008.1 GCA_902773165.1 uncultured Ruminococcus sp.
AATAATCAAGATATAACCAATTACAAAATATCAACGGAGGTAGCAAAAGTGAGTAAAAAAAAGCAAAATAAGGCTGCTGCTTCGCAAAGTGCGAATACGGCTGCCCGGACTGTGACTAAAAAAGAAAAGGAAAAGGGAGGAGAAGCGGTAAAAACTCCGCTCAGACTCTCAATGCATGAAAAATTTGCTGATCTGTTTGTTATCAGTATGTTTGCGATTTTTCCGATCTATATGACAAACAAACTGTTTAATGTAAGAAAAGACAGGCTTCATTACTTTGTAGTAACAACCTTTGTGCTGCTCTTCTTTATTCTTGCAACTTATATCTGCGGAATTGATAAGGAGCGGTGGCCGAAAAATCTCTTTAAAATTTCTGTGCCGGATGGCGCGTTTATAAGCTTTGTTGTCGTTTGTCTTATTTCTGCTATTCTCTCTGAGTACGGCGAGAAAGCTTTTACCGGATCGGGCGGACGTGACAGCGGTTTTTATCTGATGGCTATGTATTTTCTGTGCTATCTGTTGGTTTCACGTTATTTCCGTTACCGTGAAGCTGTATTCGCAGCATTTGCGATTATGTCAAGTATTGTCTGCTTTATCGCTTTGCTGCATGAGTTCTGGATCGATCCGTTCGCTATCATTGTAGATATCAAGGAAGAGCAGCAGAAGGATTTTATCACAACTATCGGCAACATAAACATGTTCTCAGGTTTTGCCTGCGTTTCGCTTCCTGTTTGCGTGGCTCTTGCTGTTATTGCAAAGGATAAGATAACAACCGCATTCTACTGCCTTACGGCAGGTCTTAACATAATTGGTCTTGTTGTCGCAAACAGCTTGAGCGGATATTTCGGATTTGTAGCATTCATGGCAATTCTTTTTGTATATTGCTGCGGAAGTGCGCACAGAATATTTAAATTCCTGCTTACATGCACTGCTATGGCGGCGTCTATCAAGCTTATAAGACTGCTTGCTTATATTTGCCACGATAACTTTAAAAATCTGGAGGATATTTCGTATTTTCTCGTTTATGACAACAGGGTTTTCTATATTATAGGCGGTCTGGCGCTGCTTACAGTGCTTGCATACCTTCTCGACAGAAAATTCGGAGATAATCACAGCCCCAAAGCAATACAAATATTGGCAGGCCTTCTCGTTGGTCTGGCAGCCGCAGCTGTTTTAGGTGTATTTATTTATTTCAGCTTCATAGATAAAGAAACAGATCTCGGAAAGTTTTCAAAAATACTTCGTCTTAACGATCAGTGGGGTACTCACCGTGGTTATGCATGGATAAGAGGATTTGAACTTTTCCATACAAAGGGCTGGAAGAACATACTCGTTGGTTCGGGTCCTGATACTTTCGGTCAGGTTATCAAAGCTGTTTACCGTCAGGATATGCTTGATCGTCACGGCAGCGTGTTTGATACTGCGCACAACGAATTCCTTAATTACCTCGTAACAACAGGTATTCTTGGATTCGCTTCCTATATACTGCTGATCCTTGCGGTTTTGTTCAGAGCGATCAGAAGATGTAAATTTGACAGCACGATGATTATTGTTATCCTTTCAATCGTAGGATATGCGTCTCAGTCAATCTTTAACCTCGCTACACCGATCATCACTCCGTTTATCTTCTTGTTCTTGGCTCTTGCAGAAGCTATGATACGCGCTGTCGATGAATCAAAAGCCGAGGCAGCTGTAAAAGAATAATCTTTGCATAAAAATAAAAGTCGGTAAATTCCCCGATAAAAAATGTGTTGTTTTTTATCGGGGAATAGTATTATTCCTTTGGAGGTTTTATTTTGAAGAAGCTTTTGCGTTTTCTTCGGGATTACAGAAAAGAAGCATTTCTTTCTCCGTTTTTTAAAATGGTGGAAGCAATTTTTGAATTGCTTGTTCCCCTCGCTGTTGCGGCGATCGTAGATAACGGTATAGGGCGCTCGGATACAGCTTTTACGATAAAAATGGTTATTGTAATGGCATGCCTGGCGGTAGTAGGTCTTATAAGCTCATTGACTGCACAGTATTTTGCTGCAAAAGCGGCTATAAATTTTACCGCTAAGGTGCGCCATGCGCTGTTTGAACATATACAGAAGCTCTCTTATACTCAGCTCGATCAGCTCGGCTCGCCTACGTTGATAACAAGGCTTACAAGCGACTTAAATCAGCTCCAGAACGGTGTTAATATGACTCTGAGGCTGTTTCTTCGCTCTCCGTTTATCGTTTTCGGAGCAATGATCATGGCGTTTACGATAGATAAACATGCCGCGCTGATCTTTGTCGGAACGATCATTCTGCTGTCAGTTGTCGTGTTTGGAATTATGCTCATATGCATTCCGCTATACGAAAAAATACAGCGCAGTCTTGATGATGTTTTGCTGATCGCAAGAGAAAATCTCTTGGGCGTTCGCGTGATAAGAGCGTTTTGCCGTGAGCAGGCTGAGGAAGATGAATTTAAGGATAAAAACGATTTCCTTACGTCGCTGCAAAACTTTACCGGAAGAATATCCGCCCTTATGAATCCTCTTACGCTGATGATCGTTAATGCAGCGATCATTATCCTTATCTATGTCGGCGCGGTTCAGGTCAATACAGGCGCGTTAACAACAGGCGCGGTCGTTGCGCTGTATAATTATCTTTCTCAGATTCTTGTTGAGCTTATAAAGCTTGCTAACCTGATTATAAGCATTACAAAATCAGCAGCCTGCGGCGACAGAGTAGAAGCAATTTTAGAGATAGAACCGGATATGACATTTCCCGATGAAACGGCAGAACCAAGTAAGAGCGAATATTTTGTAGAACTCGATCACGTATCACTGCGCTATAAAGGCGCGGCAAAAAATTCCCTTTCCGATATCTCGCTAAAGGTCAGACGCGGTGAAACAATAGGTATTATCGGCGGAACAGGATCCGGAAAAACCTCTCTTGTAAATATTATCGCGCGCTTTTACGATGTTACCGAGGGTGAGATCAGAATAGGCGGAGTGGATATTAAAAAATATTCCCGTGAACGTCTTCGCAGCTTTTTCGGCATAGTTCCTCAAAAAGCAACTCTTTTTAAAGGCAGCGTCCGCGAAAATATAAAATGGGGCAAACCCGACGCAGATGACACCGAGATCATGAATGCGCTCGAATCTGCTCAGGCAAAGGAATTTATCGAGAAAAATAACGATGGTCTGGATCATATGATAGATCAGAATGGAAGAAATCTCTCCGGCGGTCAGCGTCAGCGTATGACGATAGCAAGAGCGCTTGTCGGTGATCCCGATATTCTGATTCTTGACGACAGCTCCTCTGCACTCGATTTTGCAACGGACGCTGCACTTCGCCGTGCATTAAGAAACAACTTCGGAGATAAAACTGTTTTTATCGTTTCTCAGAGAGCCTCTTCTATAATGTACGCCGATCAGATCGTTGTACTCGATGACGGAGAGGCTGTTGGTATCGGTACTCACGATAAGCTTATCAAGGATTGCGGCGTGTATAAAGAAATATACGATTCGCAGTATAAAAAGGAGGCGGTATCATGAAGGAGAAAAAATCTGCCTCCGAAAGCAGGGCTGCGCTGAAAAAAACGCTTTCCTATGTTTCACGACATAAAATATTGATAATTATTTCGATCCTGCTCGCTGCCGGAACGGTCGCCTTTACGCTCTATATACCTATACTGATAGGTCACGCGATTGACAGCATTATAGGTGTGGGAAAGGTGGATTTTGAAAAAATTATCCAGATACTTCTTGAAACCGGTATATTTGTCATCGCAACTGCCGTTATGCAGTGGGTGATGAATATGATAAACAACCGCATAACCTTTCAGGTCGTCCGCGATATACGTACAGAAGCGTTTGAAAAGCTGCAAAGTCTTCCGCTTTCGTATATTGATTCTCATGAACACGGAGACATTGTCAGCCGTGTGATCGCAGATGTCGATCAATTTGCCGATGGATTATTGATGGGATTTACCCAGTTTTTTACCGGTATAATTACGATAATAGGAACTCTTTTTTTCATGCTGACGCTGGACTGGAGAATAACGCTGATCGTAGTGCTGCTCACTCCGCTTTCACTGCTGATAGCACGCGGTATTTCCAAAAGCTCTTATCAATATTTTAAGAAGCAGTCGGAAATACGAGGAGAACAGACTTCACTTATAGATGAAACGATCGTTAATCAGAAGACTGTAAAGGCTTTTTCGCACGAAGAAATATCTATCGATAAATTTGACGAGATAAACGAAAGACTGACTGACGCTTCTGTAAAGGCTGTGTTTATTTCTTCGCTTACAAATCCTTCCACACGTTTTGTTAACAGCCTTATTTACGCAGCGGTTGCGCTTTCCGGTGCGATAGCTATAATTAAATGGGATTTAATAACCGTCGGTGAGCTTACATCTTTTTTGAGCTATGCAAATCAGTACACAAAGCCGTTCAACGAAATATCAGGTGTAGTAACCGAGCTGCAAAATGCGCTTGCATGTGCAGCACGTGTTTTTGAGCTTATTGAAGCGCAGCCGCAGATTCCCGATAGTGATGACGCTCTGGTTCTGGATGATGTAAAGGGCAGAGTATCGCTTGAAAACATATATTTTTCCTATGCTCCCGAAAAAAAGCTCATTGAAGGTTTTTCTCTTGATGTTTCTCCGGGAACGCGTGTTGCAATTGTCGGGCCGACAGGCTGCGGAAAAACAACGCTGATAAATCTGCTTATGCGATTTTATGATACTGACAGCGGCATCATTTCTGTAGATGGAAACAGCATTAAAGATATTACGCGCCGCAGTCTGCGCACAAGCTACGGCATGGTTCTCCAGGAAACATGGATAAAAACGGGAACTGTCCGCGAAAATATTATTATGGGAAAACCCGGCGCGACTGACGAGGAAATAGAAGCAGCTGCCCACGCTACTCACGCCGACAGATTTATAAAACGGCTGCCCGAGGGATATGATACCGTTATCGACGATTCAAGCTCACTTTCACAGGGGCAGAAGCAGCTGCTTTGCATTACGCGCGTCATGCTTTCGCTGCCGCCGATGCTGATACTTGATGAAGCTACATCTTCTATAGATACGCGCACAGAGGCGATAATTCAGTCTTCATTTGCGAAGATGATGAAGGGGAGAACAAGCTTTATTGTAGCTCACAGGCTTTCGACAATTCGTGAAGCGGACGTAATACTCGTTATGAAGGACGGCAATGTTATTGAACAAGGCAGTCATACGGAATTGCTTGAAAAGAATGGCTTTTATGCAATGCTCTATCACAGTCAATTCGACCGGCTTGCCGGGCAAGCGCCCTGAGAACATCCGCACTGCAAAAGTGGCAGACGCGGTAATAAGTTGTCGTCTACCATAAATTTAATCGGAACAGCCCGTGGCCGCTTGGCCACCGCCCTGAGAACATACGCACTGCAAAAGTGGCAGACGCGGCAAT
>CACYDO010000009.1 GCA_902773165.1 uncultured Ruminococcus sp.
GGCGGAATTGCCACCGGGCGCCTGCTCAATTAAGATCTCAGAACTCTTGCACATCTTGCGCAAACGCAGGGGTGCTCGGCGTCCTGACCAACAGTCGTGCTGTAAGACCAGCAGCGCTCGCACTTTTCGCCCTCGGCTTTTTCGATAGTAACCTTAAGTGTATCTGCACTCTCATCATTTACAAGCTTTACGCCCGAAACGATAAATGCTGTTTTCAGCTCGTCCTCAACCGACTTGATAAAGTCGTATTCCTCGCCTGTGCATGCAAGCGTAACGCTGCATTCGAGCGAAGCCTTGATAAGCTTTTTGGAAACAGCCTCTTCGATCGACTTCTTAACTATATCGCGAAGCTCGTGGATCTTATCCCAGCGTGCAATAAAGTCACTGTCTGCTCCTACGTCGGGGATAACGGGCATATCATTGTAAACCGCATGCTCGGCGTTAACTCCGCTTGCGTGCGGCATGAACTTCCAGATCTCGTCTGATGTATATGCAAGGATCGGAGTGATCATGCGCGTCATAGCGTCAAGAATGATATAAATAGCAGTCTGTGCTGCGCGTCTTTCCTTGCTGTCAGCCTTTTCTGTGTACAGTCTGTCCTTGAGAACATCAAGGTAGAAGTTCGACATATCTATAACGCAGAAATTGTGGATAGCGTGGTAAACGTTGTGGAACTCGTAAGCGTCGTAGCCCTCGCGAACCTTCTTGTCAAGCTCTGCAAGCTTATAAACAGCCCACTTGTCGATCGGAAGAAGCTCGTCAAGAGAAACCATATCCTTATCGGGATCAAAGTCGTAAAGATTGCTGAGAATATATCTTGCGGTATTTCTGATCTTTCTGTACGATTCTGAAAGCTGCTTCAGAATATCCTTGGAGATACGAATATCTGCATGATAATCGGACGAAGCTACCCAAAGACGAAGAATATCTGCGCCGTACTGCTCAATTACTTCGCTCGGAACAATACCGTTGCCCAAAGACTTAGACATCTTTCTGCCCTGACCGTCAACTACCCAGCCGTGAGTAAGAACAGCCTTGTAGGGAGATTCGCCCGTTGTTGCAACGCTCGTAAGCAGAGAAGACTGGAACCAGCCTCTGTACTGGTCTGCGCCTTCAAGATAAAGATCAGCAGGGAAACGAAGCTCCTCTCTGCCGCGAAGAACAGCAGCGTGAGTCGTACCGGAATCGAACCAAACGTCCATGATATCCTTTTCTTTATCAAAATCAGCGCCGCCGCACTTAGCGCATACAGTTCCCTCGGGGAGAATTTCTGCGGCAGTTTTCTCAAACCATGCGTCCGAGCCGTACTCTCTGAAAAGATCGGCTACTGCCTGCATTGCGCTCTTTTCGATATGGGGCTCGCCGCACTTCTTGCAGAAGAAGATCGGGATCGGAACGCCCCATTTTCTCTGACGGGAAATACACCAGTCCTTACGCTCGCGAACCATGTTCGAGATACGAACCTCGCCCCAGCCGGGAATCCACTCAACGCCCTTGATGGCTTCAAGCGTTTTCTCCTTAAAGTCCTCAACAGAGCAGAACCACTGATCTGTTGCGCGGAAAAGAACAGGCTTCTTGCATCTCCAGCAGTGCGGATACTGGTGAATGATCTTCTTGAGTGCGAACAGCGCGCCTGTTTCTTCGAGATGAAGCGCGATCGGCTTGTTTGCATCCTCGGTGGAAAGACCTGCAAACTGACCTGCCTCTTGCGTAAGGATACCGTCTGCATTTACAGGAACGATGATCGGGATCTCGGGGTAGTTGCGGCATACGTCATAGTCCTCGATACCGTGACCGGGAGCAGTATGAACGCAGCCTGTACCGCTGTCAAGAGTTACGTGATCGCCCACGATAACGAGTGATTCACGATCAAGGAACGGGTGCTGAACCTTCATGTATTCAAGCTCGCTGCCCTTGAATGTTGCAGCGACCTCATAATCGGTCTTGCCTGCTTCCTTCATAGCGTCTCTGTAAAGCTCCTCGACCATTACGTAGTACTCGTCGCCAGACTTGATGATGTTGTAGTCAAAATTCGGGCCGAGGCAGATAGCAACGTTTGCAGGAAGAGTCCATGTTGTCGTTGTCCAGATAACGAAATAAGTCTTGTCGGCAGGAATGCCCTTAGCCGCGAGAATGCCCTTGTCGTCTGTAACTCTGAACTTAACATAAATTGAGTGACAGGGGTCTTCTGCGTACTCGATCTCTGCTTCTGCAAGAGCTGTCTTACAATCGGGGCACCAGTAAACAGGCTTCAGACCCTTGTAAATATATCCCTTGCATGCCATCTCGGCAAACACCTCGATCTGACGAGCTTCAAACTCGTGCTGGAGGGTGATGTAGGGGTGTTCCCAATCGCCGAGACCGCCAAGGCGCTTAAACTGATTTCTCTGATCGTCGAGATATTTATTAACAAAATCACGGCAAAGACTGCGCAGCTCTGTATCGGAGATCGTTGTCGAATTAGTAATACCTGCTTTAGCTCTCGCTTTAAGCTCTGTCGGCAGACCATGCGTATCCCAGCCGGGAACGTAGGGCGCTTTGAAGCCGGACATATTTTTATATCGGATAATGAAATCCTTAAGTACCTTATTGAGCGCCGTACCGAGGTGAACGTCACCGTTTGCATACGGAGGGCCGTCATGAAGAATAAAGAGCGGCTTGCCCTCGTTCTTCTTCATGAGGTTAACGTATACCTCGTCGCTTTCCCATGTTTTGAGAGTTTCGGGTTCGCTTTTGGGCAAGCCTGCTCTCATGGGAAATTTTGTGGTTGGTAGATTCATCGTGTTTTTAAAATCCTGTGCCATTGGTTATTTCTCCTTTCGTGCGGATTCACACCGTCACGGTTTTATGGATCATGGCTTAACGGACAGAAATACTTTCCCCGAAAAGCCTGTCTTGCATTGTATTGCCTTTATTCACAACATATAGTGAACGACACAAGGCTTTGCATAATATTATCTATGTGGAAATCTCATAGATAAACTCACTGCGCGGAAACCAAGCTAAGCTTACTCTGAGTGCAGCGGAACAGCCTGCGGTCGCCTGACCGCCGGAACAGCCTGCGGTCGCCTGACCGCCGGAACAGCCTGCGGTCGCCTGACCGCCGGAA
>CACYDO010000010.1 GCA_902773165.1 uncultured Ruminococcus sp.
ACAAGCATAGTTTGCACCGTTTATGTAACCGCATAGATAATAACCTATTTTGCTTGAATTATCAACGATTTCAGGTGTTTCATTTGTATTGTAAACAACCGCAACGCCTGTGTCGCCTACTGTACCTGTGATTATTCCGTTAGATACTGTAAATGTATTGCCCGAGATCTGATCTTTGTATGTACCGGCAGCCATCTTATGTGCTTCAAGGCTTACGTTACCGCCACCGTCAAGCTTTGAAATAACAACGCCGGATGTTCCGCGCTCGTTGTATGCAGCGTTGTAATCACTGTTGCTGCTGAGATACTCTGTAGTACCGTCAAAGTAGTTCTTAAACTTGTTGATTTCTGCCACAGCGGTAGATTTCCATGTAGTATCTGAGCTTGCCTTACCCATTAGAGCGTTAGGACGTGCAAAATAAAGCGCAGTAGAATCTGCACGTGAGCCAACAATAGCCCAGGTTTTAACGATAACATCATCAGAAACGCCGGCAGTATTGCTTATTCCGCCCGAACCGGAATCACCCATATATGTGTCATGAGACTCAGCCCAAAGAACCGAGTTTTTAGGAAGAGCTCCCTTATAATAAGTGGAATCCCTCAGACCGGAGCAATTATTATTATATGTATAGTTAAGCATCTTATCGCCGGTATAGTTGTCAGTAACAGCCATATAGGTTGTGTAATTTGAGATATCTGTACCTGCGCTGCCAAGTATCTCGCCATAACAAAAGACATCAGATTTATAATCCTTAATACCATTGATAACAGTCGGCCAGAAATTACTTGCACACCCGGAATCTGTCGGCAGCTCAATGTGCTTTGCTGCGTCGAAACGGAATCCGTCAACGCCCTGGTCAACGCAGTCTTTGAGGAAAGTAACAAATCTTTGCTGAATGTAAGAATTACCCGTATTGAGATCAGGCATATTCATATGACGCTGAGTTATATTATATCTGCTGTCATCGTTAATATAATTTGAATCACTGTGAAAATAATCAGAGTTTTTCAGATCATCTTCAATACTTGCATTGATAAGCGCATACGTTCCCCCATCTGTTCCGTTATTCGCCAGATGGTTTGCAACGACATCAACAATTACCTTGATACCATAATTTTCTGCTTCGTCACACATAGCTTTAAGCTCTGCCTTTTTACCGAGCCACGACGTGCCGTCTGCGATCGAGATACCAAGCGGCTGATAAAGCTTCCACCACTGACCCGAACCGTTAGTCCATGCCGAGTTGTAGTCCTTCGGCGGCTGCACCGGAGAAGTCTGCACAGCGGTATATCCTGCCTCGGCGATATCTGCCATATTTGCTTTGATCTCATTGTACGACCAGTCAAAGCAATGCAGAACTGCGCCGCCCTGAATATTATCCTGCGCATACTGCTTTGTTACCTTTTCGGTCGAAGTATCGGCAGAAGCACTTACTCCGCCGAGAGCAAACATTGACATGATAATGCTCAGCACAAGCGCCGCGCACAATGCCGCTCTGCTGTTCGACCTTACAGCACTCTTTTGTTGAAAAGTTTTCATTGAGTTAAACCCCCTTCTGAAAATCCTGAGCAAGCCGTGAATGTCCGTTCCGACCGCCAAGTTTATAATACATCAAAGTAATTATACCACAATCAATTACAACTGTAAAGTTCTTTTTATTATTTTTAAAAATTCTGAGTTTTTTTTAATATTTTTATACATTATGCCAAATGCCGACTCATAAAATCCTATCAGAATATAAAAATACAGCGGCACGCAGGTCTGACCGTTACCAATAAGTAAAATACGATCATGCTGTGTGCCGCTGTTTTTTGTAGTTTGTAGTTTGTGGTTTTTAGCTTGTGTTGTGGTTTGTATTTTATTTTTTGGATATATAATATTATGACTGAAAATACATAAGCGCCGTGTATACTGCTGCAGAGCAAAAGCAAAATAAGACAACTGTATTTTCCACAAAAACACCCGTTTGTTCTCTCGGGTCATTGTCAATCAGCGAACCCAGCATTACAGAACGAGTAAATATAAGCGGAACACAGTAGCGCATATTCTGCGTGCATACGTGCGGATAATTTATACAGAATACAAAATAATTTCCTGTCACAATAATAAATATCCCTGCTATAAGAAGCTTTATCTCCATCGACCACCTCCTTTTTTCTGAAAAGAAACCGATAACCGACTTTAACACGGTGAAGGACAAGACTATGTTTATAACAAACAGTATAACACAGACCGCCTGCAAGGTGATACACCCGTCAAAGAACGTCTTCTCGTCAAACATGGCGTTTTTCCAGAGTGCAATTATCGGATTAAACTCGTTATACGGCGCTCCGACATCAGCCCACTGAGTAAACGGAGAGGAAAGCTGAAAAGGTATCCAGTTTAAAAAGCGTTCCGCCGCACTCTGCGCGATGAACTGAGAGGATTTTTCCGACAGACGAGGAATATAATTCAGCTCAACGCCGAATTTTACGTAATTGCGTACAGGCCAATAAAGCCCTATGGGCATGCATATTGCCCCAAAAAGTACAAATTGCATAATCAGCCGACGTATGCAGCGCAAGTTTTGCTTTCTATTCGCCGCACTTTTTATAAGAACCGCAAGAAACACTGCGGCAATTCCGGGCGCCAGCAAACCAACAGCAAGCTTGGTCATCATTCCTGCACCGACAGAAACAGCGATCAGTACAATGTTGCAAATACTCTGCTTTTCAGACCATTTTATCGTGAAATATATCGCTGACATTCCGAAAAGCGATGAAAGCATATCGTTGTTAAGACTGCCCGAAAGCAATATCAGCGTAGGGTGAAACGTTACAGCCGCCGTACACACGCACAGTGTTCTTTTCTTTAAAGGAAGCAGGCAAAGTGATTTATATGCAAACACATTATACAATACGGAATAAAAAGCCATAAGAAGCTGGAGAATTTTTACGCCTGTCGTGCAGACATCTCCTCCAAACGTATCAACCGCCGTGAGTACGATCGCACACACAATATGGTGCAGCGGAGGGTGATAAAACTGCCATATCTCCCTCGGGTCGAAATCGGGCAGCCGTCTGTTTTCAAAAATATAGCAGATATACTCCGCGTGACCGCCGTTATGAGCAAAGAACTCATGAACATCATGCTGTCTGACATCTGCACCTGTGTATATAGCGTAATTAAACCGAAGTACAGCCCCGGTCAGAATTATAAGGCTGCATATCACAGAAGTATCCGCTGCGCCGCGTCGTCTGATATATAAATATGCCGCCGCAGGGATAAGCAGATTTATCGACATTATTATCTCGTTCATTCCGGCATGGAAATTCAACGCTTATCCCCCCTGTCTGCATATACAAATATACTATTAACAACTAAATAATCTTAAATCTTATATTTTTTTGTAATCCGAAGGGGTGCGGGTCTCCGGTCGGGGCGGCACGCGCCGCCGGGCAGTACGCGCATAAAGTTTAAATCTTATGCCCGCGTCCAA
>CACYDO010000011.1 GCA_902773165.1 uncultured Ruminococcus sp.
GACCGCAAAGCCCTGCGGAGTTGATAGAGAAACCAACCACCGGGAATGGAAAACTAAGATAGAAAAACAAAACCCGACATATCTCTAGCGGACGTTGTCCGCCGACCGCAAAGCCCTGCGGAGTTGATAGATAAATCAACCACCGGGAATGGAAAACTAAGACAGAGAAACAAAACTTGACATATCTCCAGCGGACGTTGTCCGCTGGAGATAGCATAAATTGGAGTGTTTAAAATGCGAAGTGACAATGTAACAAAGGGCGTTGAACGCGCCCCAAACAGAAGCCTGTTCTACGCAATGGGCTATACAAAGGAAGAACTTGACAGACCGCTTATCGGCGTTGTGTCCGCTCACAGCGAGGTCGTACCCGGTCATATTCACCTCGATAAAATTACCGAAGCCGTAAAGGCAGGTATCCGCCTTGCAGGCGGCACACCGATTATGGTTCCCTCAATCGGCGTTTGTGACGGTATCGCTATGGGTCATATCGGTATGAAGTATTCTCTCGCATCTCGTGAGCTTATCGCCGATTCGGTCGAAACAATGGCAACGGCTCACCAGTTTGACGGACTTGTTCTTGTTCCGAACTGTGACAAGATCGTTCCCGGTATGGTAATGGGCGCGGCAAGACTTAATATCCCAGCGGTAGTTTGCAGCGGCGGACCTATGCTTGCAGGTTCTTTTGACGGTCAGGAAATTTCACTTTCGAAGATGTTCGAGGCAGTAGGCTCGTTCAAAGCAGGTCTTATTGACGAGGCAAAGCTTACAGAGTGCGAGCAGGGCGCATGTCCCGGCTGCGGCTCGTGCGCAGGTATGTACACAGCTAACTCGATGAACTGTCTGTGTGAATCTCTCGGTATCGCTCTTCCCGGCAACGGCACTATCCCGGCTGTATCCTCTGCAAGAATTGCTCTTGCAAAGCATGCCGGCATGGCGATCATGGAGCTTGTTAAGAAGGATATTAAAACGAGAGATATCATCAACGAAAAATCTATCAGAAATGCTTTGGCATGTGATATGGCTCTCGGATGCTCGTCAAACAGCGTTCTTCATTTGCTTGCTATTGCTAACGAAGCAGGCGTTCCGCTTGATCTTAATGTGTTCAACGAAATGAGCGCAAAGACGCCGAATCTTTGTCACCTTGCACCGGCAGGTCCTACGCATATTCAGGATCTCAATGCAGCAGGCGGCGTTCCGGCTGTACAGGCTGAGCTTGCAAAGAAGGGTCTTATAGACCTTACTCTTATCACGGCAACGGGCAAGACGGTTGGCGAGAACATCAAGGGCGCTTACGTTAAGGATACAAATTCGATCAGAAAGATCGAAGAGCCGTACAGCGAAACGGGCGGTATCCAGATACTTTGGGGCAATATTGCCAAGAACGGCTGCGTTGTAAAGAGAAGCGCGGTTGCTCCGGAAATGCTTGTGCATGAAGGTCCTGCTCGTGTATTTGACAGCGAGGACGACGCTATTAAGGCTATCTATAATTCCGAGATCGTAGACGGCGACGTAGTTGTTATCCGTTACGAAGGTCCTAAGGGCGGTCCGGGAATGAGAGAAATGCTCAACCCGACGAGCGCGCTTGCAGGCATGAAGCTTGACAAGACAGTTGCTCTTATTACTGACGGACGTTTCTCCGGCGCAAGCCGAGGCGCTTCTATCGGTCACGTTTGCCCCGAGGCGGCAGACGGCGGCGAGATCGGTCTTATTAAGGAAGGCGATATCATCAGCATTGATATCCCGAATGCTTCTATCAATCTTAAGGTTTCCGACGAGGAGCTTGCAAAGAGAAAAGCTGAGTATGTTGCACCTGCACCGAAAATTACTACGGGCTGGCTTGCACGTTACTCCAAGCTTGTAAGCACCGCTTCCAAGGGCGCTGTAATGAAAACATACGAGGAGTTCTGATACTCACGCTATAAAAAAGCTTCTGCTTCGGCAGGAGCTTTTTTACAGTCATATTCCCTTTGCACTGCTGCATATACATTGACAGAATCAATAAGCAGGAAAGGGAAGAAGAAAATGAGTCGATTTTTTCCTGAGGGAATACTTATCAATACAGAGAAAAACAAAGC
>CACYDO010000012.1 GCA_902773165.1 uncultured Ruminococcus sp.
GCATGCTGTGCGGCAGGCTTGCTTGTAGTTCAGCTTTCGCTTAATATTTTCGGCGCAACTGATATTCTTCCGCTGACAGGCGTAACATTTCCTTTTATAAGCGCCGGCGGTTCGAGTATGATCTCATGCTGGGGATTGTTTGCGTTTATAAAAGCTGCTGACGAAAGAACGTATGCCATCAAAAAAGCCGGTCTGTTTGAATCGGCAGATCGCTAAACGGAAGGGGAGCGTAGTATGAAAAAAGTTCTTACCCGGTCGCTTTTGACCTGGTTTCTGGCGCTGGCGTTTTTTGTCGGATTGGGTTATTTTGTTGTAAGACTGGCAGTGAATGCCGAAGAGTGGGCGCAGCTGCCTATGAACGCGCATTTGTCTTCTACCGGTCTTGGGAAAGCCGGCGCAATATACGACAGAAACGGCGTTGTCCTTGCTCAGAGTATAGACGGCGAACGCGTTTATAACGATGACCCTGCCGTGCGTGCCGCTGTTCTTCATACAGTAGGAGATAATGGCACGAGTATCGCCACAGCAGTTCAGAGCGTTTACCGCAATGATCTTGTGGGCTATAATTTTCTTCTCGGGCTGGGTCTTCCGGAATCCTTCCGCAGTACAAGCGATATTACTCTGACGATCGACGCAAATGCCTGTGCGGCTGCCTACAATGTCATGGCTGCTAATAATTACAAGGGCGCTGTTGTCGTTTATAATTACGAAACAGGCGAGATAATCTGCAAGGTGAGTACGCCGACCTATGATCCGCTGGATCCTCCGAATATCGTAGACGGCGACGAAACGTATGACGGCGTTTATCTCGATAAGGTTCTGAGCGCTGCATATCCTCCGGGATCGACGTTCAAGCTTATCACAGCAGCTGCCGCGATAGATAATATAGATAAGGCGGCTGATCGTTACCTGCTCTGCGAGGGCAGCACGATAATCGGCGGTGAATACGTAACATGCGTTGAGCCTCACGGCGAAATAGACATGAATCAGGCGTTGGCTGTTTCGTGTAATATCTATTTTGCAGAGCTTGCCGTGGAGCTTGGTCCCGATACAATGACTAAATACGCAGAGGATTTTGGCTTTAACCGTTCGTTCTCGGTAGGTAATAATGATCTGAGAAAATCTGTGTATGACGTAAAGAATGCAGATGCCGCAGCGCTTGCGTGGTCGGGAGTTGGTCAGCATACTGATCTTGCAAACCCGATGCATATGGCAATGATCTGTTCGGCGATAGCGAACGGCGGCTCGCCGACGCAGCCTTACATGATAAAGGATGTTTCGTCTTTCTTTAAAAACAGCGGTCTTACCGCAGGCGCCGGAAAGAGCGGCAGCAAAATGATGACAAGCACTACGGCGAATAAGCTTGCTGACATGATGCGCTTTACCGTAAGCAATCATTACGGTGATTCTATGTTTGGTAATCTGCACGTAGCGGCTAAAACAGGTACGGCTGAGGTCGGAGACGGCACAGAGGACGGCTGGATAGTCGGCTTTGTGACCGATCAGGATTGTCCGTTGGCGTTTGCAGTCTGCATTGAAAACGGAGGCTTCGGCATAAGCTCGGCAGCGCCTGTTGCACGCGCGGCGCTTGAAGCTTCGGCAATTTCCGTTAGGGGATATTGATAATGACTGATCTTACAAAAGAAAAACCAACTAAAGCGCTCGTAAAATTTGCACTTCCTATGGTGCTTAGCGTTGCGTTTCAGCAGGTCTACAACATAGCTGATAAGGTGATAGCAGGGCGCTACGCCGGAGAAGCGGCACTCGCCGCCGTCAGCGCTTCTTACCCGATGACGATGATAATCATGGCGTTTGCATTGGGGACTAACGTTGGCTGCTCCGTAGTTATTTCCAATATGTACGGAGCTAAAAAATACAAAGAGGTCAAAAGTACGATCTCAACATCGCTTCTGCTCGCGCTTGCAGCCGGAGGAGTTCTTTCTGTTTTAAGTTTGCTGCTGTGCGACCCTGTCCTTAAGCTTCTGCATACGCCGGAAAATATTTTCGGAGATTCGGCGCTTTACCTCAGAATATACGTATACGGATTTGTATTTCTTTACTTATATAATGTATGCACCGGCGCATTCAACGCTCTCGGAAACTCCAAAACGCCGCTTTATTTCCTGATCGGCTCGTCTCTTGCAAATATCGCGCTCGATTATATTTTTGTGGCGTTCCTGCATTGGGGAGTTGCAGGCGTTGCATGGGCGACGTTTATCGCACAGGGCGCATCCTCGGTGCTTTCGCTTATAGCGTTGACGATGGAGCTTAAAAAACTTAAAACGACAGGCAAAACGCCGATGTTTTCGCCTTACTCGCTGAAACGCATACTAATGCTTGCCGTCCCGAGTATTTTGCAGCAAAGCTTCGTTTCCGTAGGCGGACTTTTTATTCAGGGCCTTGTCAACGGTTACGGCTCTTCCGTTATTGCCGGCTACGGTGCGGCAATACAGCTAAATACATTTGCTATAACCGTTTTTACAACGTCCGCGAACGCCGTTTCAAATTATACAGCGCAGAATATGGGCAGCGGACAGTACAAGCGTGTGCGCGAGGGCTTCCGTGCGGCTGTAAAGATAGATGCGGTCATCGCGCTGCCGTTTGTAGCGCTGTATACGCTTTGCGGAACGTTTATGACGTCTGTATTTATGGACGCACCTACAGCAGCGGCACTGTCTACGGGAAAAACGTTCATGCTTATAACCGCGCCGTTTTACTTTATAGTAATGATAAAGCTTACGTGCGACGGCATAATGCGCGGTGCGAGTGCCGTCAAGTATTTTATGATCTCAACCTTTTCCGATCTTCTTCTGCGAGTAGTTCTTGCGTATCTGCTTACTCCGTACTTTGGTTCTACGGGAATATGGATGTCGTGGCCGGTAGGCTGGGTGATATCTATGGTTCTTGCGGTTAGTTTCTATTTAAAAGGATTCTGGCTGCCAAAGGCGATAAGGGAAGAAGAGCTTAAAAGCATACGACATACATAGTGAAGTCATTTTTTGAAACTTAGAGTTTTTGTTTCTCCGTCCGGCACATTGGCTGCGTCTCGTGCCTGATTTTTGTGGCGGTGAGTTTTTTTGGGGCGCTGCGCGTTATTTTTCTTTTTTTTAGTTCACTTTTTATTTTTGCTCCACATATACCAATTTTTATGGGAATCTGAGTCTCGCCTGCCGGCTCGGTCGGCGTTTCTGCTACGCAGAGGTCTCCACTGGAGACCCACGCCCCCATACCCCGCAAACTTTTTGAAAAAACGAGGCAAAAACTTTGTGATGTGTTTTCTGAAATTAAATTTCTTGCTTTCCCGGCAACCCATATTCGCCCGAAACTGGATCTTGAAAAAGCGGTATCCTCGGCGGTGCAAATGTAAAGAATGCCAGCGCTGCGGCGTATATGGCAAAAAGAACGGCGGCAAGCTTGAAATATTTGTCTATAAATGGTGCATACACTGCCAGACGATACGAAACATAATAGGAAAGCGCCGTGATAGCGAATCCGCTTAAAATATCTACAATAGCAATATTTTTACCGAAGATCCCCGTGTATGTATAAAAAAACACGGGGATCACCGTTATCATGGTGTAAAGTCCGAAGACCTTAGACGGCATAAGCCTGCGGAACGGGATTCCCGAGCAGAATATCTCTACAAATCCCCATATCACGTATGGCAAGGAGAATATTTTTATATGCTCCCATACACTTTCATTTACAGCCGAGAAAAGAGCTGTGAACAGCTCTTCGCCGCTCCATTCGTAAAGAAAATGAAGAACCGTCGCGGCAACTGATGTGAATATAAATCCTGCTGTTTCCCAGCAGATGAACCCTCTTTTTTTCATTGCGCATCTCTCCTTTTTTCTATTTTTATTCATTAAAAGAATGTTTGAGAACGCCTTATCGCGCTGAATCTTCGCTGCGAGCGAAAATATTTGCAAAAATATAGAAATATAAGAACTTATGTTTGAAATTTGTAAAGAGATGTGTTATAATAGTATCAACTAAAGAAGAGAGGTGAACTCTATGAGGCAATTAACTAAAAGTCAAAAGAAGGTTTACGATTATCTTGTCGAGCATAAGGACGACGGCATAGCGCCGACTGTCAGAGAAATATGCGACGCAACAGGCTTTAAGTCTACTTCTACCGTTCACAATCATCTGAATAAGCTGGAACGTCTGGGCTATATCACACGCCGCCCGGATTGTGCGAGAGCAATATTTATAAATAATATTGACGGAACGCCCGGAAGCGTAGCCGTACCCATCATAGGCACCGTTACAGCAGGTCTGCCGATCCTTGCATTTGAGGAAAATCTCGGCTACGTTACGGTCGATGAAAGCGTAAAGCGCGGCAGAGAGGTGTTTGCCCTGAGAGTTAAAGGCGACAGTATGATAAACGCAGGTATCTATGACGGAGACGCCGTTGTTTTCGTGCGCCAGTCTACCGCGGAAAACGGAGAGATAGTTGTGGCGCTTCTCGAAGAGGATAACGAGGCGACTGTAAAGCGATTCTTTAAGGAAGATAAATTTATAAGGCTTCAGCCGGAAAACCCGAATTACGAGCCGATAATTTCCGATAAGGTGAAGATTCTCGGCAAGGTCGTTACGTTAGTCAGAAATTATGAATGATTCTGCGGAGGAGCTTTTATGAGTGCGGCTGTGCATAAACAGGTCTACAAAAACGGAAGACCGGTAGAGATAGAACGCAAATACCTTATATATATTCCC
>CACYDO010000013.1 GCA_902773165.1 uncultured Ruminococcus sp.
ACAGGGCTCGAACCTGTGACCCTCTGCTTGTAAGGCAGATGCTCTCCCAGCTGAGCTAAGCTCCCATCTTACTTTCGCCATGCCGCTTTCTTCAAGCGACTATTATATATTACACTATTTCCCTGATTTTGTCAATACTTTTTTCTGAAAAAATTTATATTTTTTTGAGTGTATTTCCATTGTACATTTTGTTGACCATCTTCCGGTTTTTTGGTATAATTAATATAAATATTTTACTCTCTTTCGGAGGAAATCTATTATGAAATTTATTCATCTCTCCGATTTACATATCGGAAAATCTCTCGATCGTTTTCGTCTGATCGACGACCAGAAATATATTCTCAGCCGTATCACCGAGATCATTTCCGAGGAAAAACCCGATGCCGTTCTCATTTCCGGTGATGTTTATGACCGCGGTATTCCGCCCATTGAAGCCGTTGAAATGCTAGACGAATTTCTCTGCGGAATATCACGAATGAATATTCCGTTGTTTATTATCAGCGGTAATCATGATTCCTCAGAGCGTCTTGCTTTCGGAAGAACGCTTATGGAAGGAACACGCGTCTACATTTCCCCGGCGTATAACGGAAACGTCGAGCCGATCGTACTGAATGACGAATTCGGCGAGGTCTATATTTATATGCTGCCGTTCGTCAAGCCTGCGCATGTGCGTGAAGCGCTTAAAAATCTTTACGGAAACGAAGAGGAGGCAGCTAAAATCTCAACGTACACCGACGCTGTTGCAAAGGCGATCGAGCTTATGGGGGTAAATAATCGCAACAGAAATATTCTTCTCAGCCATCAGTTTGTGGGAAACGCTGTTCGCTGTGCGTCCGAAACAGTTTCGGTAGGCGGTGCCGATGCAGTTTCGCCTGATGTTTACCGCGATTTTAATTACGCTGCGCTCGGTCATCTGCACGCGCCGCAGACAATAAAAACAGACGCCGAAAAAAACGTTTTGTATTACTGCGGCTCTCCGCTTAAATATTCATTTTCAAACGAGCCGGATAAATCTGTAGCCGTCGTTACATTAGACGCAAAGGGCAGCGCCGCTGTCCGCAGGATTCCGCTCACGCCTATGCGCGATATGCGGATAATCCAGGGAACATACGAACAAATAATGTCCGATGAAGCCGAATGCAATGATTTTGTACTTGTCGTTCTCGATGACAAAGATATTCTTTCGCATTATTTTTACGATCTGCGCGATAAATTTCCGAATCTTGTTTCTATCGACACGAAGGCGGCTCGCTCTGAGCAAAGCGGCGATAATGAAGCTGTGATCATTTCCGAGAACGAAAGCTATCTAGATATATTTATGCGTTTTTTCACGCGAATGAACGACCGTGAAATGACTGCGGAGGAAACGGCTCACATGTCGGAGCTTATTGAAAAGGCTGCACATAAGCTGAATAACGAAGAGACAGGAGAGGATTAAAATGCTGCCGATAAAACTGACAATTTCGGCGTTTGGCTCATACCCGAATGTCACGGAGATAGACTTTACGAAGCTTGGCAGACGCGGCGTCTTTCTGATTTCGGGCGAAACGGGCGCAGGCAAGACTACGATTTTTGACGCGATAACATTTGCGCTCTACACAAAGGCAAGCGGCAGCAAGGACCTTATTTCTCTGCGTTCACAGTATGCCGAGCCTGACGCGGAGACGTATGTTGATCTCGTTTTCGATCATAAAAACAAGCGTTACAGGATACGCAGGAAGCTTACGATAACTGCTGATGATAACGGTAAAAAATCGTATTCCACGAACGCGGCATTCTTTGTTCTCGACGAAAACGGTATGGAGCATGATCTGCGAAAGAACACCGATATTGCAGGAAACGCCGCTAGCGTAAAAAGTGTACTCGGAGTGGACTACACTCAATTCAAGCAGATCGCCATGCTTTCACAGGGAGAATTTTTTGACCTTGTAACAGCAGGCACAAACGCACGAAAGGCGTTATTTTCGAAGATATTCGACACATCTGTTTTTCACGAGCTTGAAGGAATGATAAAGGAAGACCTTCGCGAAGCTGAAAAAAAGTCGGCGCGCAGAACCGAGGAGCTTCGGACAATTATCGGCGCGATAGCCGAAAACGAGGCTCACACAGGAATCAAGGAGCCTATTATCTCGGGCAGTGAGGACGGATTTCTCACAGACGCGGCTGTATACAAGGCGATCGAAGCAACTGAGCAGATAATTTCCGAGGACGACGAGGAGCAAAAGCAGCTGAATAAAAAATATGCCGAGCTGACAGCTTCAATTACCGGATCAGAAAAGCTGATCT
>CACYDO010000014.1 GCA_902773165.1 uncultured Ruminococcus sp.
ACACTCGTAAGATCAACCGCACCTTTAAAAGCATTCTTTCCGATATACGTTACGGATTCGGGAATATTGACCTCGGTGATCCAGCTGTTCAAAAATGCATTGTCACTTATCGACGTTACTGCTTTGCCGTCGATTTCGGCAGGAATATTTGCAACTTTGGATATGTTTTTATAAAGTGCGATCTCAATGGTGTCGTCATACTTTATGTAGTAAAGAAAACCATCGTCTGTCTCAAAGAATCTGTCGTATGCGCCGCTTGATGTAGCAGCCGGGTGTGTGTCGTTTTTTATGCGGACACCTGCTGTTGTCTCCAAAGCGGTTGTTTCTGCTGACAGCTCATTGTCTGTCTGCTCCGCGCTTGCAGTCGGTACAAAACAGCTTGTAAGCATCGCCGCAGTCACAAGCATGGCAGTTAACGACCGTAATGAGTGATTATTCATTTTTTGAAACTCCTTTGCTTTGTCTGAATTTAAAGAAATATTATTTCATTAATATTATAATTGCAATATTTTATTTGTCAATAGCTTGCAAAAAATCAATCAGCAAAAGACGATCATCATATGCATAAAAACAATGCCCGTCAGTCAATACCGACATACAGATGTTATACATTCAAACAATTTCAAAACACGCAAACCCACTCACCGGAACTTCATGTCGGCGCTTGCCGGTTATAGCTCTACATTAAAGAGATTTCTCATATGGTTGATAAGGTCGTCGGAGGTTGCGTTGATAAGCGAAGCTTCGTTAATGCCGCTAAGGCGCTGCAGCTCGGCAGACGCTGATGATTCCGGATCAAGATTGTATCCTATCGTATAAACAGGTATCTTAAGACCTCCTACTATCGGTGAAATTCTGTCAAGACTGTAGCCGCAGTTCTGTTTACCGTCGGAAAGTACAAACAACATCATCTTAGCATTAGGGATCTCTGCTTTTTTGTCTATCATCATCTTCAATGCAACCAGCACTGCATCATAAGTAGCTGTATTACCCTCAATATCAAGATCCTTTACTGCGCCTGAGAAATATGCGCGCTGTTCCTCGTCAAACTCCTTTATGGGAAGATTAACGTGAACGTTATCGGAATACGACACCAGACCGATATAATTATCAGAGCTGATGTAGGTTGAAGTTGAGAGAAGGGATTCTTTAAGCGAGTTTATCGGAACACCTGCCATACTGCCGGAAATATCGGAAACAAAAACAGCTATGATAGGCTGACCGCCGTCCTTGTTCTGCTTCCATATCTTCTGCGCTGAAAGATAGCCTGCGCCGTCAAGACCATTCGGCTGACTTACGTAGTCATTGTGAAGGTTAAAGCCCTTTTTATCGGCCAGCGCCTGTGATTCTTCATTCTGGCAATACTCCGTAAAGAGCTTTGCGGCAGACTGCTTATCATTTGAAACGTAGTCGAACGTGTATACAGGGTGATCGTGTCTGATTCCAGCCGGAGTATAGATATAATCCTTGAGCTCGGGTGAATTGTGATAAGCCTGCTCTTCCATAACCATCGCTTTGATAATACCCTTGCTTGCCTGGTCACGGAGAACGCCTGTTGTGTATGCGACAGGCGGCGACTTTTTCTGATACTCTAAAAGCTTCTGCTGTGCAGTTTCCGAAAGCGGATTGTTGCTGTCAAAAGCATAAAGCATTCCGGTAAGAATGTTAAGTCCCGTTGACGAGGTGTACGGATTAGTGTAAGCAAATGTCAGATCGCCTGCAAGGGAAGCCTCCAGCACGTTGCTCAGAGTTACTTCCTTATACTTGGAGATGAAATTATCATACGTCTTTTTCTCCATCAGGACGCCTGCGGTATTTCCGGCTATCCTGTCTGTAAGTTTGATCGTTCCGATAGATTTTGCCGAAAGCATTTCTCCCCATGCGTCTGAGCTGGGGGCATAAACGTCGGGCTTGTAATCTCCTTCTGTCATATAAGTTATGACTTCACCCGATGTGATCCTTCGGATAGTTACGCTGACTGATTTGCCGTCGATCGTCTGATCTGACTTATTGAAGTTTTCTGCAACCTCATTGAGCCAATCATCGGGCGATTCCGAACTCATTTCTGTTGCCGCTGCGACCTCGATATTTATATCTCCGCTGCCCTGAACCGTGATAGGGAATGTTGAAATATCAGCAAGCGTTGCAGAAGATGACTCATTGTCGTAGATATCAAGACGCGGCTGGAGCTCGTCAACAGTTATTTCATCGTTAAAAGCGTTAAGCTCCTTTATCGCTTCGTCATAAGTATATTCGGTGTTTGCAGCTTCCTGGTGCTCTGTACAGCCGGAAATAATGCAAAATGCCATCGCAAGAGCGGTAATGCCTGCAACCATTCTTTTATTGATTTTCATTTGCTCCTCCTATTGAATCCTTCATTACCTGAAGCCATGCGTTAAGCTCGCTTCTGTCCTTAACGCCGCTGCGGTTGTAGTTGTTTATATATGTAACAGAATAACGCAGCAGCTTAGATACTGATTGCAGCTCGTCTTCGTTATCCTTTAGCGACGAATCAATAACATCGCGGTCAAGCTCGGAAATATCTGTGCTGTCTTCTACAAGGATACAGCAATTGATGATATTGCGGAAATTGCGGCACATACGGCGTTCACTTTCATTGATAACGTCGACCGTATCCTGCAAATATATCGCTTCATTTGCCGCAAGCAAGCTTTTTTGCCTTGCCTGACAGCTGTCCATTTTGTCCATCTGCTCAAGACAGCTTTCCACCGTTTCGCTGAGAGCAGGATTGTTTTTTCTGAGCTGTTCAAGACGAATCCGCGTTTTTTCGGGGTTAAGGCTGTCCTGCGCGTACTCCGAAAAGCTTTTTCTTTCTGCTTCAAGCTCAGATTCCAGTAGACGGCTGCTGTTTTGTTTCTTCACCGTGCCGACGACCGCCGCAGCAGTACCGCCTGAGAGAGCTACTGCGCCTGTACCCAATACAACGCCGGACACTTTAGTTATTGCGGCAACACCCTTGATACCGATAGAAACGATCAAAGACGAAGGAGCAAAAAGTCCGACTCCTAATCCGACCATTCCTCCGACAGCCAATACTGCGCCGCCGATCTGAATAATGTTATGGGGTTTAATAAGCGTCACCTCCAAAATCAAAATTTAATTTCATGTACAAGCTCCTGCTGTGAACGAGATACTGCGTCAGCGGCAATATGACGATTCTGAGCGCCTTTTTGCTCAGCGTCCATATAATCCATAACTGCGCCGATGATCTCCCGGTTCACGAATTCGACAGTTGAAGCCTCCACAGGATCCCTTTGCACTTGTTTTACCGACTCGGCAAGGCTCATTCTGAGCTGCGAAGCCTGATCCTTCAGCATATTATTTGTAAGTCCGTCGAGAGTAGCGACAGCCCTTGCAGCTTTCAGGTTATTGTTCATAGCAGCCGACATCGCGGCTTTTTTCTTCCAGAGCGGTATTGTATTGACAATGCTGCTTTGAAGCTTTATCAGCAGATCTTCATCGCTTCTTTTAAGCATTAATATCTGCGGAGCGGACTGCAGGCAGATGGTACGAGTCAAGATCAGCTGATCAAGCTGCTTTTCAAACTGATCGCAGTTGCCGCTGAAGATATCAGCAAACATTGAATCCTCTGCTCGTCCTGTTATCTGTGCGCGCTGCGAAAGTGCAGCCAGTTCGATGGTGCGCGCTCTTTCCAAAGCAAGCTCAGCCGCTTTTATGTACATTGTAAGAGCTTTGTAAAGCTGCCAGTTTTCCTCATACAGCTCGTTGAGCAATATGATATCCTTGCGCAGAGTAAGCTTATGACCTTCAAGCTGCCTTTCGATCATGTCGATTGTGATCTCGGCGTTTTCTTTTCTGATATTCATATCTTCGGCAGAAACACTGAATTTCCTGAAAAAGCCTGACAGTACGCCGCCTTTGTCGTTCCCGTCTTCCAAAGAATCAATTGAGGCGACAAGGCGTACCAGCAATCCGCCAATTTCCTCGGTACGCATGCTTTTTACGCCGTCCAGCGTTTTTGAGGCGATAGCCGCGGACTGTTTCTGAACAGTAACGCCGTAATTTGCCGCTACCTCGGTTTTTCGCAGATCAATTTTTCGGGAAAACTGACTGATTTGAAGTTCTTCTTCGGCTGTCATGCTTTCTACCTGAGCAAGCAGCTGCTCGGAAGTGATCGCCATACCGTTTTCAAATGGCGAAGCACCATCGGCAGGATCGCCGTCCAGAACCAGCTTTATCGGAGACATTTCAGCACACCCTTTCATAACTGACACTGATTAAATCCAGTTCTACGCAGTTGGAAGCCCATCTTGATGTACACCAAGGGCAGTTCCTTCGGGCATTTTATGCGGTATGACTGAGAAATCTGACTGCGCATCACGAGCGCCGGATTTAATCGGAGTCTACTTAAATCTATAAAATATCAACAAAATTTTTCAACATATATTATAACATATCTATGCAAGAATTGTCAATAATCCCCGTGCCGGCGGCGGCGTGTCGCCGCTGACGGTGCGGCGAGGAAATTAATTTTTCGTTACACTAAAGTAAAATCGAAACTGCCTGTCGGCGCTTGCCGACCCGGAACAGACTAAGTATATAATTATTGGGCAGCCTGCGGCGCGGAAAACCATTCTTCTTTACAAAAAATAAAAAAGGAATTGACTGCGCCCGGCGTTAGTATTAAATATTAGTGGGCAACCCAAAACGCGGAAACCAACTAACCATAATTGTAAAGTGAAATCGGAACTGCCTCCGGGCGCCCGCACGGCTAAGTATAATAATAAGCACATCAGGCTGTGTTATAGTAATACAGGTACAAAATTATGCTGTGCATGAAATAATATAAGCACACGCAGAAAGGGAGTTTATCAATGAAGAAAACAGTAAAGCTTAAAGCAGCCACGTTGCTTCTTGCAGCAGTTATCACGGCTGCATCAGGCTCTGTTTCGGCGATGGCGGCTCAGACTGCTTCTGCTCCCTCGGGTGAGGAGATCCATGTCGAGCAGTCCAAAGATGTTTACGACAATTTTGAATACATAGTTGACCACGACCGAGGGATTGCCTCTATCGTGAAGTACATCGGCAGCGATTCCGACGTTCGGATACCGTCAACGATTGAAGGAGTTTCCGTCAGGCATATCGGCACAAACGCGTTCAGGTTCTGCAATACTTTGGTAAACGTTTATATGCCCGACACCGTTGAAACGATGGACAGCTTTATTTTCTCAAACTGCGACAATCTCGAAACGGTTGAGCTGTCAAATTCTCTCAGAGAAATGTGGCAGTATATATTCAATTCCTGTCCCAAGCTGAAAAAGATATCGCTGCCCGAATCCCTGACATATCTCGAACACTGGACGTTCCAGTTTTGCGGAAGTCTTGAAGAGGTCTACATTCCAAGCTCGATCACAGACATCAAAGACGATGAATTAATGTTTTGCAGTAATGTAACCATAAAAGGGCACAAGGGCTCTGCCGCGGAACAATTCGCGAATAAAAAGGGGATCCCCTTTGTTGACGTATCCTCCTCTACGACGGATAATAACGACTCAAAGTACTTCGGCGACCTCGACGATGACGAGCAGATCACCGCGAACGACGCGCTGATGACGCTCCGTTTAAGCGCAGACATGTCAGAACTCACTCCCGAGCAGAAAAAGCTCGCCGATATTGACGGCGACGGCAGCGTCACTGCCAACGACGCACTTGCTATTCTGCGTTACAGCGTAGGACTGGGTAACGTAGATAGTATTGGAAAACCGCTGACTGCATAAAACAGCTAAAGAAAGCCCTCATACTCTCCTATATCGAGAATATGAGGGCTTTTGTACTAAGGAGCCACTGATTAAACCCCGTCCTATGGACTGAGCACCTATCTCGCTTGCATCTTTTTGTCAAATTGCACTCAACTCCCTTGAAATATGTCGCCTGTCAAGGGTAATGACGCAGCATTGCGGAAATTAGACCGAAAAGATTTAAAGTGTTTTATTGAAGTTTAGTATAAAAATCCCGACTTGCACAAGGGTCATAAATTTCACGATTTTGAGCCAAATTGATCTCTATATTTAAGCGATTTGGGATTTTCAA
>CACYDO010000015.1 GCA_902773165.1 uncultured Ruminococcus sp.
TATGCTCATTATTCTTCTTATCGCTGCAGGAATGGGGGTAAGGGCATTTATCCGCTGGCTTGATGAGCTGTCCTGCTCAACCTTTGAAAACCTTTTCAAAGAACGTCTTATAAATAACTATATAGAGATTATATAATAAGGAGACAATAATATGAATGACAATGTAATGATAATGGAACACCCACTTATTAAGCATAAGATATCTTTGCTTAGGGACAAGAATACAGGTACGGGAGAGTTCCGCAGTCTTGTCGAAGAGATAGCTATGCTTATGGCTTTTGAAGCCCTGCGCAGTCTTCCGCTTGAAGAAGCCGAGATAGAAACGCCTATCGAAAAATGTACATGCCCCGTAATCTCGGGCAAAAAGCTTGCTATCGTGCCGATCCTTCGTGCAGGTCTTGGCATGGTAGACGGTATACTCAGCCTTGTTCCGACAGCTAAGGTTGGTCACATCGGTCTTTGCCGTGATGAGGAAACTCACCTTCCGCAGGAGTATTACTGCAAGCTGCCCGGTATGCTCGAACAGCGCGAGATCATTCTGCTTGACCCTATGCTCGCTACGGGCGGTTCGGCTGCCGCTGCCGTAGACCTTATTAAGTCTCACGGCGGAAAAAACATCAAGTTTATGTGCATTATTGCCGCCCCCGAAGGTCTTAAGGTACTTTCAGAAGCACACCCCGATATAGAGATCTATTGCGGTAATCTCGATCGCTGTCTGAATGAAAATGCCTATATCTGCCCCGGTCTTGGCGACGCAGGCGACAGAATATTCGGCACAAAATAATATAATATTAAAAAGAGGTATAGTATGAACTACATATGGTTGAAAAGCCCGGCAAAAAAGCTTTTTTGTCTTCTTGCTGCATGTGCTGTTTTATCAGCAGGCGGAGTCACGGCGTTTGCCGATGAAGCAGGCGGCAGCGGCGAAACGCCTATAAACGACGTTATTGTTGATTTTGAGGATTTTGGCGAAAATGCGTTTGACGCAGATGGACAAGCCGAAACCGCAGATTCTCCCGATTCCGCTGATGAAGCTGAAGAAACGCTAGATGTTCCTCTTACGGGAATAAAGGGCGATGTTGACGGCGACGGTGAGGTCACAAGCGGTGATGCGCTCAAAATACTGCGTCATTCCGCTTCTCTCGAAAAGCTGCACAGCAAATTGATCCCCTTTGCAGATATGGACAGCGACGGTGTTGTTACAAGCAGCGACGCACTTGAAGCTTTACGAAAGTATGTCGATGTTACACCTCCTGTAATCTCCTTCCCTTCTGAAATAACTGCTCGCTGCGGCGACAGGATCGACATTGAAGCAAAAATGACTCCTGCCGCGCTTTACAGCGGTATAAAATTCGAGTATACATTGGGCGATGATCTCTCCGATGATGGTCTTACCGACGCATACGGCAGACGTTTCAGAGTTCTTGATTATACAAATACGGGTAAAATAAAAGCTTTCCACCCCGGTACTTCAACTATCACCGCAACGGCTTCAAACGGCATGAAGGCTGTCTGCAACGTCACCGTTTCCGATACCGTTACAGTAAAAACGATATCTTCGGGAAATACTTCCCTTACAATTACTTCTCACCTGATGACCTACAACGACTGCTACAACGAAGAGGACGATTTTACCGACCTTCAGGGCGTTGTTGTTCATTCGACTGCAACTCCCGGAGTTAATGCTGCAAGATGGTACGATCTGTGGAATCAGCCGGAAACAAACGTTGCCGTTCATTCCTTCCTTGATGATGAGGGCGTGTATAATTATCTTCCTTACGATCAGATAGGCTGGCACGCAGGCAGTCCTGCAAATCAGCATTATCTTGATTTTGAGATCTGCGAGCCGGGCGGTTTTTCTTACGTAAACAACGTTGTTACGGGCTACGATGTTTACGAACAGCAGGAGTATTTTGATAAGATCTGGGCAAATGCCGCTCTTTACACAGCTTATCTTTGCAGTATGAACGGCTTCACGGAGCAGAATGTTATCAGCCACGGCGAAGCAGGCAGAATGGGTATAGGCACAAATCACGGAGATCCCGATCATTGGTTTGTACTCCACAACAGAACGATGGACGATTTCCGCAATGAGGTCGCAAAATACCTCGCTCTCGGTATTACCGAATCAGAAACTAAAATAATCGGGTAATTATAATTCAAATAATCAGCATGAAAAAACCGGCTTCCGAAAATGGAAGTCGGTTTTACTGCTGTTAAACACATCTTTTAACTTGTGTAGATTTTTGTTTCTCCGTTCATATAAGTACGCCGACGCCGTCACCGAAGGTCTTGCTTTTTTCAAAAGAAATATCCTCAAAGGCTTCCGACAGCTTTTGCGCAAGAGGAGCGATAACAACGTCTTCACTGTGGTAATGACCGAGTATAAAGGTGCTCATACCTGCTTCGTTGGCTGCAAGAAGCTCGTGGTGCTTGATCTCTCCCGTAACAAAAGCGTCGCAGCCCTCTGCTATCGCCGAAAAGATCTCGCTGCCGCCTGCACCGGAGCATAACCCTACCTTTTTTATCTCCATATTGTATTCGGTGAATGGTACAGCGCTCATTTTCAGATTCTTCTTGATCTTAGCTGCAAGGCTGCCCGGGTCGGTTATCTCCGTTGTGTTCGCCGTGAACAGTATCTCGTTGTTTTCACACGGGCGGCAGTCTACAAGCCCTATCGCTGCGGCAAGCGCTGTATTAACGCCGAAAACAGGCGATTTATCGAGATTTGTATGCGCGCACAGGCACGAAATATCGTATTTCGCAGCGCGGTAAACAGGACTGTCTGAGGAGAGTCTTTTTAATCCGCCGAAAATGATCGGGTGATGGCTTACGATCAGGTCTGCACCGATATCATGCGCTTCTTCCACAACGCCGTTTGTGATATCCAGAGAGAGAAGCACCTTCGTAACTGCGGATTTTTTATCGCCGACAAGAACTCCGACATTATCCCAGCTCTCCGCAGAGGAGAACGGTGCAAAGCGGTCAATATAATCATAAATATCGCTGACTGCTGTCATTTATATCATCTCCGTAAAGCTTAATTATTTCTGCGATAACGCCGTCCAATTCCGATGTATCTCCGCCGGTAACGGAAATCCCGTTTCGTTTTTTATATATTTTAGACAGCACACCCTTCATATAATCACGCGAAAGATGGTCGGCAGGGTCAAGTCTGCCCATATAATAAAAGGAGCTTTCCGCCTTCATTATAATTCCGCTGTATCGTGCAAGAATAACGGTATAGTTCTTTCCGCCGTGAGCGCAGGGCGTTTCGCTGACTATTTCAAAGCCGTTATCCAAAAGGTATTTCCGCAGAATATGCGCCTTTGTCATGGGCTGCAAAATAAGGCGCTTATCGCTGTCTTTAAGCCACGGCGCCCTTTCAATGATATTGCAGATAAGCTCTGAGCCCATGCCTGCCATAACGATGTCGTCGGCTTCTTCCGGCAGAACCGCGTCAAGCCCGTCCGACAGACGTGCCGCGACGATTTCCGAGCAGCCGTATTTTTCTATATTATCCGCGCCCGAGCGCAGCGGCTTTTCACGTATGTCAGAGGCTATCGCCGAGGTTATACTATCATTCTTTGCAAGCCATACGGGCAGATATGCGTGATCTGTTCCAACGTCCGCGAGCTTAGCGCCCTTTCGCACCAATGACGCGCAGACAGCTAATCTTCCGTCGAGTGTAAACATGCGATTCCTTTCTTAATCATATATTATAGCAATAACGCAGGCATTCCCGATAAAGCATAAATAAAACTGAAATTGGTCTCCGCGTATAAAGCTATACATAAGCCTCAAAACGCGGAGACCAATTATCCGTTATGTAAAACTATTGTCGGAACTGCCGCCGTTAGGGATCAAATTTGGACGCGGGCGCAAACTTTTGTTTATATAAAACTATATGCGCGTACTGAGTGTGTCCGCTTGGCTATCGGGTGCTTGCCCGGTAGTGTCGTGCTTTACTCTGTCGTGTTCCTCGGCGCGTTTTGCGTTGTTGAAGCGATCTACCGTACCTACAAGGTAGCCCGTGATCCTTCTGATTCGCTCAAAGCCCATTCCGTCTTCCTTCTCGTGACGTCCGCACTGAGGGCAGGTGTCGCCGATGATTCCCGTATATCCGCAGCAGGGGTCCCTGTCTACGGGGTGGTTGATAGAGCCGTAACCTATGCCGCTCTCCTTCATCGTTCTGATAACTGCTTCAAATGCGTCGAGATTCTGGAGCGGATCTCCGTCAAGCTCGATATAGGAAATGTGTCCGCCGTTTGTCAGCGCATGGTAAGGTGCTTCTATTCTTATCTTTTCAAATGCGTTGATCGGGAAATAAACAGGCACATGGAAAGAGTTTGTGTAATAATCTCTGTCGGTAACGCCGGGGATAATGCCGAAGCGCTTTGCGTCCATTCTTACGAATCTGCCGCTAAGACCCTCTGCCGGAGTGGCGATGAGCGAGAAGTTAAGACCGTACTTTCTTCCCGCCTCATCCATTCTCTTGCGCATATAGCCGATAATTTCAAGACCGAGGTTCTGAGCCTCCTTGCTTTCGCCGTGGTGCTTGCCAATGAGCGCTTTAAGGCACTCTGCAAGACCGATGAAGCCCATCGTAAGTGTGCCGTGCTTCAACACCTCTCTGATACTGTCGTCCGGACCGAGCTTTTCGGAGTCTATCCATACGCCCTGACCCATAAGGAACGGGAAATTACGGACAGTCTTGCCTGCCTGTATCTCGAAGCGTGCAAGAAGCTGGTCGATAACGAGGTCGATCATTCTGTCAAGCTGCTCGTAGAAAAAGTCGATGTTGCCGTTGCTGAGTATCGCAAGACGCGGAAGGTTTACAGACGTAAAGCTGAGATTTCCTCTTCCCGATACGATCTCGCGCGACGGGTCGTGAAGATTTGCAATAACTCTTGTGCGGCAGCCCATGTATGCGCACTCTGTTTCGGGGTGACCCTCCTTGTAGTAGGAAAGGTTGAACGGTGCGTCGATAAAGCTGAAATTCGGGAAAAGTCTTTTTGCCGAAACTCTCATTGCAAGCTTGAAAAGATCGTAGTTGGGGTCGCCGGGGTTATAGTTTATTCCTTCCTTGACCTTGAAAATATGGATAGGGAAGATAGGCGTTTCGCCGTTGCCCAAGCCTGCTTCTGTTGCAAGAAGAACGTTCTTGATTATCATTCTGCCCTCGGGGCTGGTGTCCGTACCGTAATTTATGGAGCTGAACGGGATCTGCGCGCCTGCTCTTGAATGCATGGTGTTGAGGTTATGAACAAGAGCCTCCATTGCCTGGTAGCACGTTCTGTCAGTTTCTGTCTGAGCGTGCTTGTACGCAAAGCGCTGGAGCTTTCCTGCAATTTTATCTCCATACGCTCCTGTCAGCAGCTCAAGCTCTGCGTTCTGATACTCCTCGCCGTCGTCAAGACGAGGCATTCTGCCTGTCATTTCTTCAGCCTTGTCTGCGATCTCGTCAGCCTTTGCCTTAGCGTCCTCCTCGTCGCAGAGAAGCTCGATCGCCCTTGCAAGATTCTGACGGTATATGCGGCGATACGTCTTCATAACGCCCTTAGACATTCCGTAATCGAAATTCGGGATACTCTGACCACCGTGCTGATCGTTCTGATTGGACTGTATTGCAATGCAAGCGAGCGCACTGTAGCTGATAATGTCGTTCGGCTCGCGCAAAAATCCGTGACCTGTGCAGAATCCGCCGTCAAAAAGGCGCTCTATGTCGATCTGACAGCACGTAGTTGTAAGCGTAAGGAAATCAAGATCGTGAATATGAATATCGCCCTCGGTATGTGCCTTTGCGTGCTCGGGCTTGAGAATGTACATTTCGTAAAACTGCTTTGCGCCCTCGGAGCCGTACTTAAGCATAGTTCCCATCGCCGTGTCGCCGTCAATGTTGGCGTTTTCACGCTTGATATCGCTGTCCTTCGCCGATTTGAACGTAAGGCTCTCGTATATCTTCATCAGCTTTGTATTCATCGTGCGCATTCTTGTACGCTCGGCTCTGTACAGGATATATTCCTTCGCTGTGCGCGCATGACCGTTCTCAATGAGTATTTTCTCCACTACGTCCTGAACGTGCTCCACGCCGGGAACGCCGTCTTCACCAAGCTCCTTCTCAAGATAAGCTACAACCTGATCGGCAAGATCTTCTGCAACCTCAATATCCTTACCTCCTATTGCAGAAGCCGCTTTGAAGATCGCCTGAACGATCTTGCCTTTATTGAAGCCTACTGTTCGACCGTCGCGCTTTACGATAGTTGTGATCATCTTTTGTTTGCCCCCTGTGTATTTTGTAATATTTTTTGTATTGTATTTGTATTTTTTATTCTGGATTTAAAATATTTTGATAGCTTTTACCGTGTTTGTGCAGATATTTTGTGCTTTGGGCGAAGAAGCACACAATATATAGTATCTGCTTATTGGGGTGAGCAAGTTTAAGTATATAATATTACAGTGCCGTTGTCAAGGGAGGAAAGAGTGATTTTTACTGTTTTGCCGATTTTTGGTGAATTTTGTACATAACCGCGCATTTAATCTATATACAGTATACAAACTTAAAAATATCCACAATATATTGAGATTAGTGATCTATAGTTGCAAATCAGAATTATAAAAAATAATGTTAAAAATGCCCGGAAACGGCTTTACTATGCGGAATTTCGTTGTAAGCAGAAGCACTTCAAGCCGATTTATGATATTCTGATTTTACCGGAAGCAAGATAAATAATTATTAATGTGCAAGATTATATTATCTTAAAATATAATATAAAATCAAAGTATAATTAAAACTCGTGTTATATAAATAACGTCTGCTGACCGGAAATATAAAAGTTTTGCAGCAGAAGCAGTTATACAGGAATAAAATGTGTTCTCACCGGCATATAATCACATAGCAAAAATCTAACAAAAAAACTCGATCAAGCAAAGGAGAAATATCATGAACTATGCCGTAAAAACCGACCGCATAACGACAGGCGGAGTCATCTGCGACAAAAGACCGGAGCAGACCGTAGACGCAGATATAAAGCTGCCCGATTACTGCCCGGATATTCAGAAAATACTGAAATGCCGGATGGAGCCGCAGATCGAAAGCCGCTGTATCGCAGGCGATTGCCTGGAGATAGAAGGAACGACCGTAGTAAGAGTGATCTATGTAGACGCTATCAAAAATTCGATACGATGCACGGAGCAAAGCTATCCGTTTGCGATCTCAGAGAATCTGCCCGGCTCGCCGCAAAACGCCGCTATTTCAACAGATATCCGCGTAAGCTACCTCAACTGCCGTGCGCTTTCTCCGAGAAGACTCAACATTCACGGTGCGTTTACCGTAGGGATACGCGTCACCGAGATGACGGACAGCCATGTCTGCACCCACATTAAGGGCAGCGACATACAGCAGCGCAAGCAGAGCGCGGAATTTTCTTGCCTTACCGGAATAACGCAGCAGCCCTTCTCTGTGACAGAGGCGCTTGAAACCTCGCAGAACAGTCCTGCGGTTCAGCTGGTCGTCCGCTCCGACATCAGGGCGGCAAACGGAGAATACAGCATTTCGTCAGGAAAGCTGACGTACAAGGGGGAGCTTCTTGTAAAGCTGCTGTATCTTTCCGATCTGGATTCGGGCAAAGCGGAAACAATGGAGTACAGTATCCCGTTCAGTCAGGTTGCGTCGCTTAGCGGTTCTGTAGGCGAAAACAGTGAAACAGTCGTGCATATGGAGGTGCTGAGCAGCGGTATTACGCTGAGAAACGAGATAGGCTTTGACAATCCTCTGCCCGTTCTTTCCGCGCGGCTGTGTCTTACCGTACTGTCCTACGAACGCCGAAGCACCGAGCTTGTCACAGACTGCTATTCCACGCTTTACTGCACTGAAACTTCGTCTGCGGCATGCCGTCTTCCTCTTTTGGGAAAGCGCATCAACGAAACGGTCGTTGAGAAAAACAACGTTGATCTCGTTGACAGCTCCGTTTCACGAGTTATTGACGTTTGGTGCGAAAGCGGCGCGGCAGTTTGCGAGAAGGTTGGCGCAAAGGCTCAGCTGCGCGGAAAATACAACATATGTGTTCTTGCGGAAGACCCGGAGGGCAGCGTGATATATACCGAAAGAACTCTCGAATACAGCCGCGATGTGAGGGCGCTTTCCGAAGATGCACAGACCGACAGCGTTGTGAGCGCAGCCGTTATCTCTTCAAGCTACCGTATCAGCAGCGAAAAGCGCATTGAGGTCAGAGCGGAATTTTCCGTTACGGGAGAGCTGTACGAAACCTCGGTAATAAACGCCCTGACCGGCTGTACCGCCGATGAAAACGCCCCCTGCAAGCGCGACAAGGACGCGGCTCTTATCCTTTGCTACGCGCATAAGGGCGATGATATCTGGGAAATTGCCCGTGCTCACAGCACGCCTGCCGACCGTCTGCGCGCCGACAACGACCTTACGGACGATATTCTTTCAGATGATAAAATGCTGATATTGTCTACCGCGGTTTAGGGAAATACAGTTAAGGCAACACCGCACAAAGTCGTTAGGCGGTCTTTGTGCGGTGTTGGGTTAAAGCTTTTGCGTTTTTTCGGAAAAGCTGCCGGGTCATGGACAGCCCTAATAAAAGCTTGTATACGAGGATCAGAGGATTATAACAAACAAAAACAACGCGCAGCGCAAAAAAATAAAAATACTCGTAACTTTATATCAGGCACGAAGCGAAGCCGATGTGCCGCCGGGAACGAACCCGCAAGCAATTTCCATTTTACTAAAGAATGTCGATAAACAGGTCTCCGCGTTTTGTTATTTAAGACGCGCAGACCTGTTTCAGTTTGCATACAGCCTGATCGGCGGCCAAGCGGCCGCAGGCAGTTCCGTTGTGGTTTTTGATAGACA
>CACYDO010000016.1 GCA_902773165.1 uncultured Ruminococcus sp.
ACGTAAATGTCAGACAAAGACCCGAGCCGGTAAAGGAAAGCACGCCCGACAACGCGGCTCAGGGCTCGAGAAATTTCGGCATGGAGTTTTTCAGACGTATTTATGACAGTGAGGTCAATGACTATGGCGCAAATGTTCTCGTTTCCCCGATGTCGCTGTACACGGCGGTTGCAATGCTTGAAAACGGTTCGGACAACCGCACTCAGGAGGAGATACTTGCAATGCTTACGGCAGGAGGTACAGGCTTCGGCGAGGACGAGATAAACAGCTTTATGCATGATTATATTGCAGGAAACAACGAGAATAAAGAGATCAACATGGCGAATACCGTTTACGTTACGAACAGAGATGATGTTGTTATCGTTCCCGATTTTGCAGAAGAGATGGAGAAGGATTATTTTGCAGAGGTGTTCTGCGCAACACCCGATGAAGCAACGGCAGAACGCCTGAATGATTGGATAAGCAAGAACACGAACGGCGCGTTCAAAAACGTTATTGAGAAGGATTCTCTGAACAAGAATACAAATTCCATTCTTATCAATGCAATAGCGTTTGACGGCAAGTGGAAAGTTCCTTATGACGAGTATCAGGTCAACACGGAGAAGTTCACGAACTACGACGGAACGACTGTGGACGCGGAGCTGATGTACGAATGGATAGACGATTATTATGACGATGGATATGCGCTTGCGTTTAAAAAGGAATACGAAGGACCTTACAGCTTTATAGGTATACTTCCGGACGAAGATGTCGGCATAGACAAGTATATCTCCATGATGAACGGCAGCACGCTTGAAAATCTTTTCAAAGCACCGGAAACGATGGCGGACGTACACACCTGCATTCCGAAATTTGAATTCGATAATGACTATTCTCTTAACGACACGCTGAAGGATATGGGAATGAAGGAAGCTTTCGACCCGTTTGACGCCGATCTTTCAAGGCTGACAACGACTGATGATATGTTTAATACGTATGTAAGCTATGTAAAGCAGCTCACGCACGTAAAGCTTGACGAGAAAGGAACTAAGGCAGAGGCTGTTACGATTATCGGAAATGAAGATATTGGCTGCGCAACCGATGTTGACGAGCCGGAGGTTGTAGAGATCTATTTAAACAGACCATTTATTTATGTCATTTACGATAACATCAACGAAATGCCGATATTTATAGGCACTGTATGCGATATGACGAAGTAAAGTGCATTATTATCAGATAACACACATTTTTTAATAACCCTTTTTCAGAAAAAGAGCTTTCACCTTCCAAAGCGAGGGCGGAGGCTCTTTTTTTCAGGCAAAGGCTCGGTTTCCGCGCTCTATCGCCGCGCGGCCGGGCGAGTTACTTTTTGGACGTCCAAAAAGTAACCAAAAAACCGCCCAAGGAGGGGCGTGCAAACATAAATTGACCAACCATGCACGCCCCTCCTTGGGAATCCACCCTGTTTGTTTCTCGAATTATAGCAGATGTCTTATCCTATAATATTTATTTATTGTCTTTGCTTTATTTTAGATTTTACTATGAAGCAGTTCTTGAGTTCCTAGTTCGTAGGATAGTCAACGACAATAGGCTCTCTATATATGGGTTGTGTGCTATGGCTATAATGTTTTTCGGTAAGCTTTAACGTTCTTAGATTACAGATTAAACAAACGAAACTCTAATTCTAAAACGCGGAGACCAACTGACTGTAACGGTAAAGTAAAATCGGAACTGCCTCCGGGCGCTTGGTTAGTGTAAAGTATTAGTGGGCAACCCCAAAACGCGGCGGCCAACTGATCGTAATAGTAAAGTAAAATCGGAACCGTCAGCGGCGACACGCCGCCGGAACTGTCAGCGGCGACACGCCGCCGGTTGACAGATTGAGGGGAAATTGTTATAATTGGAAATATATTGGTTATGTATGGATTTATGTGTTTTTTATGATGTGATAAGGAGTGGTAATTTTGTCGGAAAATGGAAGTAAGAAAACAAAGTCTATCTTAGCAAGGATCACAGCGGCGCTGCTTGTGGTCGGTGTTTGCGCGGCGCTTACAGCCTGCGGTAATTCTTCAAAGGAAAATATTGATCCCGATGACGACGAGGGAGTCAGCGTAACTTTAGTTGAGTCGGGCGATAACGCAGAATCCGATATCGACAGCGCAGAGAGCGCGAAGAGTAATTCTTCTGAGGATAAAAAAGCTCAGTCTTCAAGCAAAAATTCTTCAAGTGAGAAGAAATCGGAAAGCAAGAAGGCTTCCGAGAGCAAATCGTCTTCAAAGTCTTCTGCAAGCAGTAAAACGTCTTCATTCTCCGGCTCGATCAGCAGAGGAGGATCGTCTTCAAGCAAGACTGTTTCAAGCGAAGAGGCTTACGTTGCGCCGAAGATATACGAAAAGTATGACGATATGGGCAGACTTATCGCCGATACCGATACGCTTGACGGAAAGAAGGCTATCGCCATTACATTTGACGACGGCCCCGGCGAGTATACAAAGGAGCTTATCGAAGGACTTAACGAGCGCGGCGCAAAGGCTACGTTCTTCATGGTCGGCGAATGCGTAGACGCACACCCCGATGTCCTTCCTCTTATGGTCAAGGGCGGTCATCAGCTCGGAAACCATACGTATAATCATATCAACATTACGGCAGCAGACAGGGATACTGTAGATCAGCAGATCAAAATGACCGACGACGCTATCTTTAACGCCTGCGGCAAAAGAGCAACGGCGTTCCGTCCGCCCTACGGTTCGCATACTGATATGGACCCGATAAAGATCAAAAAGACGTTTACGCTCTGGTCTGTCGATACGCTCGACTGGCAGAGCAGAAACGAGGAGAGTATCAAGAAGATCATCAGAGCCGAAGCAAAGGACGGCAGCATCATTCTTCTGCACGATCTCTACAAAACAAGCGTTGACGCTGCGCTTGACGCAATTGACGAACTCCAGGCGGAGGGCTATATTTTCGTGACGGTTGACGATCTGCTTACGCGCTACGGCTACCCCGTTTCTCAGATAGCGTACCTGGAGCAGGAGGCAGTTGCTAATACAACATCTCCTCACGCTTCCGATTATTGGGACGAGGAAACAAGCTCGCGCGATGATGATTATGATGAAGACGAGGATACAGATACAGATACCGATACTGAGTACAGCGGATACGACGATACGGATTATACGTCTTCTGCATATGAAAATTGGTATGATTCCGATGATGACAGCGATGATTACGGATATTACGGCTATGATGACAATGACTACGGCTTCGCGGAAAACAGCGATTACGAGCCGGGCGACGAGGACTATTTATATTAAAGGAATAAAGTCATGAGCATAAAGGGCGTTATTTTCGATCTTGACGGATTGATACTCGATACTGAGAAGCTTTATCAGCGATTCTGGAGAGAAGCCGCGAGAAAATGCGGTTTTGATATGAGCAGGGAAACTGCTCTTGCGCTGAGAAGTCTTGATAAAACGCTAGCACGGAAAATGCTCTGTGAGAATTTTGGCGAGGGATTTGATTTTGATCTTGTGAAAAAAACGCGCATTGAGCTTATGAGCGCGTATGTAGACGAACACGGCGTTGAAGCAAAGCCGGGAGTGCGCGAGCTGACCGATCATCTGCGGCGCAGCGGCATAAAAACAGCCATCGCCACGGCGACAAATTACGAGCGGACGAACGACTATCTTACGCGCGCCGGGGTCAGGGATTGTTTTGAGCTGATCTTCTGCGCGTGCGATCTTCCGCATGGCAAGCCGTATCCCGATGTTTATTTATATGCGTGCGGCAAGCTGGGACTTTCTGCGTCGGAGTGCATTGCACTTGAGGACTCTCCGAATGGCGTAAAATCAGCGTATTCGGCAGGGTGCAAGGTGGTTTGTGTGCCGGACGGCGGCGTGTCGCCGCTGACTGTTCCGGGTGAGTTTTCCGAAAGCTCGGGCGTTTCGCCGCGCCGGGAATTGTCGCCGTCTGTAGTTTCAGATGGTGTTTTGTGCGGAGAATATGAAGCGTATGGCGGCGAAAGCATTGAGCCGTATGTAACAGCTTGGGCGCAGTCGCTTACGGACGTTATCGGGATAATTCAAAATATCTCCTGATCGAGAGACTTAAAATAATCTGTATTAAAAAACTCTGTAATGGTTATTCCAAGGCCATCGCAGAGTTTTTTTATTGTTACGATACCGGTGTTTTTCGATTTGCCGTTTATTATATCGTTAACTGTGGACTGCGTGACTGCGGACATCGTGCTTAGCTTGTTGACGGTGATGTTGTTGGCTTTGCACAGGTC
>CACYDO010000017.1 GCA_902773165.1 uncultured Ruminococcus sp.
GAGCTTAAGCAAACAATAAACTATTTGATATCTCCTAAGTTGATGACATTGATTTGTAATGGGGTGAAAGCAAATTGGCTGAAAAAAAGAAAAAGGAAGAAAAGAAAGAAAAAATAAAAATAACAGTAAAGCGGCCTAAGCTCAAAAAGGACGCTCCTAAAGATATCGCACCGTCAGAATCGGTAAAAAAAGCTGAAAAACCGGCTCCTTCCGCAGATGATATCGCCGTAAAGCAAAAACGCTCGCTGATAATGTTTATCGCCTCGGTTATCCTCGGTTCGGTAATATTTATCCCCGGAGATATGCTCTGGCTTTGGGCGCATAATGCAGTGCGCGGCGTGTGCAGTATTCTGTCGCTGTACTGGCCTGTACTGCTGCTGTTTCTTGCAGTCGCAACGATGCTGGATAAAGAAATCCCGAAGCTTGCAATGCGCACGTCGTTTGCTTCGGGTCTTGTAGTCGCGCTGAACGCCTGTATATATATTTTCACATTCAACGAGGAATTCAATATAAAGCAGACCTTCTCCGACGGAATTACATATCACGGCGGCGGCGCGCTGGGCTTTATTTTCGGAGCGCCGTTCATCAAGCTTTTCGGAATAATCCCGGCGAAAATACTGATAATCCTCGCTGTTCTCACACTTGCTGTGTTTGCGCTCGACATTCCCGTCAAAAAGGTATATACGTTCCTGTTCGGCATTATCTCACAAAAGGCAGCCGCACTTATCAGTAAGATCAAGCATAGTCTGACTAACCGCGAGCCTGCTGTAGATGCTGATGACGAATACTTTGACGATGACTCGTTTGATATTTCAGACGATGATAACGATGATTACGCTGACGTGGATTATGACGATGAAGAAGAATTGCCCGATAATCCCGTCATGTCGGAGAATCTGTTTACCGATGACGACGATTACTTCCCCGAAGATGACGAGGAGGAGTACGCAGAAAACAATAATGAGAATAACGAAAATAACGACGAAGACGAATACAGCATAGATATCGCGCTCGGCGATGACGATCACAAAAATGACGATGAGGAAGACGCCGAAGACGAAACCCCCGTCAATAACGATGAAACGCAGAATAACGCTGCGGCGATCTCCGCCGAGGACGACGAAGACGCGCTTTTCAACGATATTTTCGGAGAAGGCTTCCTCGATACGGTAGAACAGGGCTACAAGCCCGAAGCAGCGCAGGCCGCGCGTGAGATAACAGAAAGCAAATCCCTCGGAGCTATGCCGTCGGGCAATGAAAACAATGAATCCTCACGCCCTGTCAAAAAGCGCGCGAAAAAAGCGTACATATATCCGCCCACTGATCTGCTTACCCCCGGTAAATCGGCGAACGTCAGCTATGAGCGCGAACTGAAGGAAAACGCAAAGAAGCTGATCGAAACGCTTGAAAGCTTCTCAGTCGGAGCAAAAATAATCGACTACTGCCGCGGCCCATCGGTCACAAGATATGATATACAGCCGGCGCGCGGCGTGAAAATATCAAGAATAACCGGTCTTTCAGACGATATTGCCCTCAGCCTTGCAGCTGACGGCGGCGTGAGAATGGAAGCACCTATCCCCGGCAAGCCCGCTATCGGCGTAGAGATCCCCAATAAAACAATAACCTCCGTAACAATGCGTCAGCTTCTCGAATCGCCCGAATTCAGCAAGCACAAGAAAAAAACGCTGGAATGCGTCATCGGTATGGACGTTGCAGGCAAGATCGTTATGATGGATCTTGCAAGCATGCCCCATCTGCTTATTGCAGGTACGACCGGCTCCGGTAAATCGGTTTGCGTTAACTCTATCCTTATGAGTATACTATTCCGCGCAACGCCGGACGAGGTAAAGCTTATCCTGATCGACCCGAAGCTTGTAGAATTCACAAAATACAAGGGTATTTCCCATCTGCTTGTTCCCGTTGTGTCCGACGTTAAAAAAGCGGCAGGCGCGCTCGGCTGGGCAGTAACGGAAATGGAAGACCGCTACAAGCAGCTTTCTCTTTACAATGTAAAAGATATAGACAGCTACAACCGCATGGTAGAGAAAAATCTTGCGGAAATGACGCCCGAAGAGATCGAAGCGCCCGGTGACGGCGAGGTCATAAACGGTGAATTTGTACCGCCTAAAGCAACTAAGAAAATGCCGAAGATCGTCATCGCTATCGACGAGCTGGCAGACCTTATGATGGCCGCCCCCGGAGAAGTTGAGGACTATATCTGCCGATTGGCGCAAAAAGCACGAGCTGCCGGCATGCACCTTGTCATCGCAACGCAGCGTCCGTCGGTCAACGTCATCACAGGCGTTATCAAGGCGAATATTCCGAGCCGAATTTCTCTAAAGGTAGCTTCTTACGTCGATTCAAAAACGATCCTCGACACAGGCGGCGGCGAAAAGCTGATAGGCAAGGGCGATATGCTTTACAGTCCTGTCGGTGCGCCTAAGCCTATGCGTGTTCAGGGCGGATATTCCTCCGACGAGGATATCGAAGCAGTCACCGACTTTATCAAAAAACACGCTGCCTCCGAGTACAACGAGGATATTTCCGAAGAGATCGACCGTATCAGCGAAAGCGTTGGAGTTAAGGGCGGCGGTTCTTCAAAGGAGATCGACCCCGATGATCTGCCCGACAGCGACCCCATGCTTGAAGACGCGATCAAAGCTGTTATCGACGCAGGTCAGGCTTCCGCCTCGCTTCTGCAAAGGCGTTTGCGCGTAGGATATGCGCGTGCCGGACGCCTTATAGATATTATGGAGCAAATGGGTATTGTAGGTCCTCATGAGGGAAGTAAATCCCGTAAGGTGCTTCTCACGGAACAGGACTGGATCGAAAGGAAGATCTCGGGTGTTGCAGAAGGATAAAATTCTGACAAAAAGCCGCTATCAAACCACAGCTGAGGCTCTGATAGTTTTTATAAAAAAACTAATTGTTCCGCTTACCGCCGCTGCACTTTCTGCCGCGGCGGTATTCAGCATGCATAATCCCGAAAAAATAGACAGCCTGTTTAACATATTTCAGCTTTCCTCAATATACGAGCAGTCCAAGGACAGCGAACTCGCAATATACTCACCCGATATCGGCACAGGCGGCTGCACGCTCATCGTTTGCGAGGACAAGACTGTTCTGATCGACTGCGGACATGAAAAGGCTCAGACAAACGTCTTGGATATTCTGGAAATTCTTGGAATAACAAAAATTGACCTTTCCGTACTTACGCACCCCGATTCCGACCACATAGGAAATTTTTCGGACGTTGCCGGCAAGATCGAGATCGACCGCTTCGTCACATGTGAATACAGCGGCACAAGCGATTCCGAACTTTATGCCGAGCTTATCGGCACGCTTTCAAAGTACGGTATCTCCCCCGAATATGCTCACACGGGCGATCGTTTTGAATTAGGTGATCTTACTCTTGATGTTCTTTCTCCTTCGGAAATCTACAAAAAGTCGAATGACAACTCCGTTGTAATGAAACTGACTTACGGCAGCTTTACCGCGCTGACTACCGGCGATATATCCACTAAAACGGAAAAGGATATTCTTGCAGAGAATTTTGATCTTTCCGCAGATGTTCTGTACGTTTCTCACCACGGCAGCCGCTACGGTACAAGCGAGGACTTTCTTAATGAGGTACAGCCGGAATATGCTGTCATTTCGGTCGCTGAAAACGATTATAATCCGTCGGGCTTTACGATAAAGCGCCTTAACGACATTGGCTGTAAAATTTTCAGAACGGATATTTCCGGTACAATATGCATTTGTTCCGACGGCACGAAGGACGGAACGAAAGTTTTAACAGATAAATAATTGTTTAAGTTCTCCACATTCCGGTAACTTGATGTGGAAAACTTAAACAGGAAGCTTTCCTATTCCCTATTTTTACATTTAGTTAGTGTAAAATATTAGCATAGGCAACCCAAAACGCGGAGACTAACTGACCGCCACGGTAAAGTAAAATCGGAACTGCCTCCCGGCGCTCGCCGGGCGGAA
>CACYDO010000018.1 GCA_902773165.1 uncultured Ruminococcus sp.
ATTTCGCTGATCGTTATCGCGCCTGCGCGGCATACAACTACGTCGGCAGCAGCAAGGCACGTCGGCATATTGTCGATATACTCGCGGATATCAAGATTGCTGCACTGCGAAATATCCGTTCCCTTCTCCTTAACGAGATCGGGAAACCAGTGACCGTATTGACCGTATGCGTGAATATGCTGATAACGTCCGTCCTTGCCGCTTCTTGCAATGATGTCGGCGCACGCTTCGTTAACTCTCTGCGCTCCAAGACTTCCGCCGAACGAAAGAACGACCGGTCGCTCGTCAAGACCGAGCTTTTTTCTCGATTCAGCCTTATCTGCGGAAATAATCTCACTTCTGACCGGGTTGCCTGTAACGACGAAATTGCAGCCCTCTTTCATGTGCTTTTGCGCGTCGGCAATCGCAAGCATGACGGCGCTCGCCTTTTTCGCAAGCATTTTGTTCGCAACTCCGGGAAATGCGTTCTGCTCGTGAATAAGCACGGGAATGCCTTTATCCAGCGCCGCCCTCATAACAGGACCGCTGACGTAGCCGCCCGTTCCGATACAAAGATCGGGCTTGAATTCATCTATTATTTTTTTGCAAGCGCTCGTTGCCGTAACTGCCTGCTTGACTGTTTTGAAATTGGCAGCAACCGCCTTTATGTTTTTTCCGCGCGAAAATCCGCTCACGCGAATGCTTTTGAATTTAAAGCCTGCCTGCGGTACAAGGCGTTCCTCCATACCGCCCTTGTTGCCGACATAGAGAATCTCTGCGTCGGGCTGCTTTTCTTTAAGATAACCTGCGATCGCCAACGCAGGATTTATGTGTCCTGCCGTTCCGCCGCCTGCAAATATGACCCTCATATACGTACATTCCTTTCGGGATATTTCTGTTTCTATCCTTTTTCAAGCGCTGCGCTTCTGGATATATTCATAACTATGCCCATCTGCGCAAGCAGCATTATCAGCGAAGAGCCTCCGTAGCTGAAAAACGGAAGACTGATACCTGTGTTCGGCAGCCAGTCTGTAATTACAAGAATATTAAGTACAACCTGCAAGCCGATCTGCGCCATAAGTCCGACGCCGAGAAGCGTTCCGAATTTATCGCTTGCCTTTACGCAGATCTTTATTCCCCTGCAAACAAGCACCGCGAAAATCATAAGGATAATAAACGCGCCTATAAATCCAAGCTCCTCGCATACTATCGCGTAAACAAAGTCGTTCTGCGGTTCGGGCAGATACATATATTTCTGCCGCGACTGCCCCAGACCTAATCCCCAAAGACCGCCCGAGCCTATCGCATACAGCGAATTTCTCGTCTGCCACGTCGTGTTCCACATATCAACGTCGGTGTACGTCAGCGCCTGACCCCAGCCGTCAAGACGCGACATCGCGTATGTCAGCTTTCCGGTCACAGCCATCACCGAAACTATCAGTCCGCCGCCGATCGCCGCAAGCACGAAGTAAAATATCCTCACGCCTGCCAGAAACATCATGATAGCGACGATCAGTCCGCAGATAACTATACCGGAGTAATGCGGCTCTAAGTACAGCAGAAAGCTCGTTACTAATATCAGCACCAGCCCGGGCAGAACGCCGTATTTGAACGTTTGCATCTTATCGTAATAAAGCGAGCTCCAGTGCGCCATAAACAAGATCAGCGCGAATTTGCAGATCTCGGATACCTGTATGCTTATCGGACCCAGATTCAGCCATCTTTTCGGGTCATCAGAACCCCAGTTTGCAGGAATTACTATCAGCATGAGCAGCCATGCGCCTATCAGAACGGGAACGGCGTACTTGTGGTAATGATGGTAATCTACAAACGACACCGCGATCATGATTATCAGCCCGACTACTGCAAAGCCTGCCTGACGTTTAATGAAATAATAGCTGCTGTCCTTGCTGAAATAAGCAGTCGGAAAGCTTGCAGAAAACATCATCACAAGCCCGATGACGAGCACGACCACAACAAGAAGCAAAAACGTCATATCCAGACCGTTTCCGACAGATACAATGCGGAATTTTTTCCTGTGCCGCGGCAGCTTCGCCATATTCCCCGAGCCTTGCTTCACAGCAGTGCCGCCGTCATTCGGCGTAAGCACACCGTCTAAAGCACCTTTCAATTTATCCGTGATCTTTTCGAACATTAACACACACCCTTACTTCTTACTTATAAGGATAAATCTATTACTCCGAACAAAAACAGCAGCAGCGAGCCTATTCCTGCAAGGAATGTCACCGCACTGAATACAATGACGATCTTTACCTCGTTCCAGCCGCTCATTTCAAAATGATGATGGATCGGGGTCATCTTAAAGATTCTTTTTCCGTGAGTAAGCTTAAAATACGTGACCTGCATGATAACGGAGAACATCTCTACAATGTAGACGATCCCCAGCGGAATGAGAAGCACAGGCACGTCGAGCGCAAATGCCGCCGCGCAGACAGCGCCGCCTAAGAACAGCGACCCTGTATCTCCCATAAATATCTTTGCAGGATTGAAATTCCAGATCAGAAATCCCAGGCAGCCGCCTGCAAGCGCCGCGCAGAAAATATTCATTCCTTCAAACGCGCTCACTCCTGCCATGACCATGAAAAACGCCGCAACAAACATCGTTACAGAGCCGTTAAGACCGTCTATGCCGTCCGTCAGATTAACCGCGTTTACAATGCCGACAATGAACACCGCCGCAAGCGGATAGTAGAAAAACCCGAGATCAACTCTGCCCACAAACGGAATGATCGTAAACGTATCGTCGCCGAATATTCTCATCGCGATAAGATAAATAAACGCAGTGACAAACTGGAGTATCAGCTTCTGAACGGCAGTAAGCCCGAGATTTCTCTTCTTCTTTATCGAGATAAAATCGTCAACAAAGCCGATCGCGCCGTAAAAGAACGCCATCAGAAATCCGCCGAACACCTGCGCTATTTTCAGCCTGTTTATTATAAAATCGTCCGTCGCCATCATGTAGCAAAGGCACGTAACAGCAGTCGCCGCAAGTGTTCCTGCAATAAACATTATGCCGCCCATCGTCGGCGTATTCTGCTTATTTTTATGCCACGACGGACCTATCTCCTTTATCGTCTGACCGCACTTGACCTTAACAAGAAACGGTATCAGCTTGCTGCCGATCAGCGACGAAACAATAAACGAAATTAGCGCGGCCTCAAAGGACCATATTCCTGTTGTCATAATTATCCCTCAATTTCGGTTTTCCTTTATTTTTGTTATTTCTTCGGTAACTAAATAATTCCTCGCTACCGCACTCCAGCCTGCCGCCAGCCCCGGCAGAGCTTTTCATAACGTTTTACGATAATCATTAAATCGGATCATTTAATAATTGCCATATTACGCATTAATAAAACAATGCTCTTGCGTTATGGATTAATTAATGCACATTTACATAACCGTATCGTCTACATCATTATTTCCGAAGTAAACGGTAACTACCGTACCGGGCGCTACAAGCATTCCCGATTCTATGCTCTGAGAATACGAGTATACAGAATCCTGATCGACCGAGCCGGAGTAAATAATATTGATGTTGTACTCTGCCGAAAGCTCGTTGACCTCAGCAACGCTGTAGCCGACAAGATCGGGCACAGTGATCGTTTCCTTCGTGCTGTCGGTCGTCGTATAGAGAACGACGCGTCCGCCGCGCGGTATCTGAGAGCCTGCGTCCGGTATCTGCGCGATGACCTCGTCGCCGTCGCCCGTAACGAATGGCTCAAATCCATCATCGCGAACCTTTTGCTGCGCTTCGCCGATGTTCAGCGACAAATAGCTGTCAGCCGTCGTGCTTACGTATTTCATCTCGTCTTCGGTGTACTGCGCCTCTATTCCGAGATACGGGCATATCTCAGCCATGATCCCTGCGAACACGGGCGCTGCTACCTGAGAGCCGTAGTATGCGTCGCCGGTAGGCGTATCGAAATAAACGAGAAGCGCTATCTGCGGATCGTCGGCAGGCGCAAAACCGCAGTAAGAGGCGATATAATCCTCTACGCCGGGCTTTCTGCTCTGACCGATCTTCTCCGATGTACCTGTTTTTCCGGCAATTCTGTAGCCTGCAACGTAGCCGTTTTTCGCAGTACCCTCGGTTGCGTTTTTCTCCATTATTTCCGCCATCTCGCGAGCAGTTTCATTAGAAATTATCTGCCGCTTTACCGTAGGCTCGGTAGTTTCAACGACATTGCCGTCGGCGTCAACGATCTGCTTTACAAGATACGGCTTTATCAGGCTTCCGCCGTTTGCGACCGCGCTCACCGCCGTCACCATTTCGATAGGCGTAACGGTAATACCCTGACCAAACGAACCGATAGCCAGATCGGTAGGCCACATTGAGCCTTCCGGCTCACCCTCGTGCTGGAAGAACAATCCCGTTCCCTCGCCGGGCAGGTCGATTCCCGTCTGAGAATTGAAGCCGAACGACTGGAAATATTCCCAGAATTTTTCGTAGCCAAGCTCCTTGCCTATCATCATGAACGCCGGGTTGCAGGAATTGCACAAAGCCTCGGCGAACGTCTGCGAACCATGACCGTCATGATTATGACACGCGATCGCCTGAACGCCCTCATACGGCACGTAAGAGCCGGAACAAAAATAAGTATTTGACAGCTTTGACGTTCCCTCTTCGAGCGCCGATGACGCAGTAATTACCTTAAATACAGAACCGGGGTAATAGCTGTCGGAGATCGCTTTATTTCTCCACTGCTTTGCAAGCAGCTCGCTTTCGCGCTGCTCCTTGTTCGTTCCGGAGAGCTTTTCAAGCTCAGCCTTTGCGTTTTCGTCCGTAAGCTCATATGGATTATTAAGGTCGAAGCTGTTTTCGGTCGCCATACCGAGAACCTCGCCATTATTTACGTCCATGCAGATCGCGACTGCGCCCTCTGCGACCTGGTAATCAATAATTCCCTGCTTTAAATGCTTCTCCAGAAAATGCTGTATCGTTTCGTCAATGGTGAGAACGACGGAGTTTCCGTCGTGAGCCTCTTGTTTCTGCTCATATTCAAACGGCATTGCCGCGCCCCAGCCGTCGTTTTCGCTGACAACTCTTCCGGGAACGCCTGTTAAGTAGCTGTCGTACTGATATTCAATTCCCGAAAGCCCCTGACCGTCCGAGCCTGTGAAGCCGATAACGGACGCCGCGAAATCGTTATATGGATAGTATCGCTTATAGTCCTCTTCAAGGACGATAACGCTGCCGAGCTTGGGATTTTCCTTCGAAATTTTCTCGATGAATTCGAGCACCTTTCCCCGTTCGTCGCTTTCTATCTGTCTTTTTACCGTCTGATAGTACGAATCGCTTTTCTTTGCAAGCTCCATAATATCAGCCGAATTCATGCCGAGTATCGTAGCAAGCCCGTCTGATACGGTCTGTCGGTCTTTATCATTTTCAAAATAGATCGGCGCTAAAACGACCTTCCAGACATTTGCGCTGCTTGCAAGAGTATTTCCGTTGCGGTCAAGTATCGAGCCGCGTTTTGCCGAAACGGTAATATCGCTCATCTGCTGATCTACCGCCAGATCGGAAAGCTCCTTGCCCTGAACGAGCTGCAAATAGAACAATCTTGATATCACCGAACCGAAGCCGAGGATCATAATAATGAAAAGAAGCGCCCATGAGCGTTTTCTGATCCCCGATAAAACCTTGTCACCCATTCGATAACTCCTAACTGACTATAATATTTCGACTTATAAAAATCGTGGGCGGAACAGCGTTTCCGTCCCACCCTCGTCTTGCTGCTATGATCTATGTATATACCGAGGCGGCGCGAAATATGATTATCTTCCTTCGCTGCTCCAAACCTCGACAAAAGCGTCGTAAAGCCGCTCCAATACGCCCTTGTTACCATCGGACGCAACGACCGCCTTATCGCCTTCGGAAAAGCTTATGAACTCCTTCCGGCTGCTGTCTACCTTACTCATTCCGAGAACATTCTTTGCGTAGTCCTCGACAACGGACGGTCCCAATTTATTCTCGACCGCCATTTCTACCTGAGTATAGGTACTGTTCAGCTCTGCAAGAGAACTCTGAGCGTCGGCTATCTGATGATTAAGCTCTGTAAGCTGAGCCTGACCGTGAATGATCGCCGCCAGCGCCGCAACTGCCATAACCGATGCCGCCGAAATTCCCAACGCTTCCAAGGGGTTTACCTTTGCCCATCTGCGATGTCTGCGCTCACGATTAAGATCGTAAACCTTATTCTCTTGTGATTTGGCCTCGGGTAACTCAAGCTCTTCCGGCTCTTCAAAAAGAGACAGATCATAAGCCGAATTTACGTCGATGTAAGCCATTACACCACCTCATTACCTACGCGCAAAGGATCACGTCCTGCGCAAACATATTCATACAAACCCCATGTATATATTATACTACAAATTCGTAACTTTTCCAAACATTATTTTGCGATAACTTTACTAAAACTAATGTTCGTTTATTGTCAGTTTTCACCAAAACATATTACAACCATGTGATGTTACGAACTTAACCATCAAACCCACATCAAGAAATCCCATCGGGATCAAGCTTTTCGCAGACGCGAAGTCTTGCGCTTCTTGCGCGGTTATTCTCTTCAAGCTCCTTCTCTGAAGGAGAAGCCGGCTTACGGTTAACAAGCTTTGCCTTTGGCTTATTTCCGCAAACGCAGACGGGGAAATCGGGAGGGCAGGTGCAGCCCGAGCACCAATCCGCCATTGCGCGTTTAACGATCCTGTCTTCAAGCGAATGGAACGTGATAACCGACAATCTGCCGCCGACGTTAAGCGAAGAGAAGGCATTTTGCAGACCGTCCTCTAAGACGTCAAGCTCTCTGTTCACGGCGATTCTGATCGCCTGAAACGTTTTTCTTGCGGGGTGACCGTTTTTTCTCGCCTTGGCAGGGTACGCGTTTTTAACGATCTCGGCAAGCTCCGTAGTAGTTTCCACAGGCTTTTTTTCACGAGCCGCCACGAGACCGCGGACAATATTTTTAGCAAATTTCTCCTCACCGTACAAAGACAGAATACGAACAAGCTCTCCGGGCGCATAAGTATTGACGACATCATAAGCAGACAGACCGCTCTGGCTCATACGCATATCGAGCGGCGCGTCGCTGTGGTAAGAAAAACCGCGTTCGGGGGCGTCGAGCTGATGAGAAGAAACTCCGAGGTCAAGCAGAACGCCGTCAGCGCAAAATACGCCGAGCTGAGCCAGCACCCCCTTAATATTAACGAAATTCGACTGCACAACGCTCACGTTATCGAACGCAGACAGGCGTTTGGTAACCGCCGCGATAGCGTCGGGGTCCTGGTCTATGCAGATAAGTCTGCCCGTACCTTCAAGCCGTGACGCAATTTCGAAGGAATGACCGCCGCCGCCTGCCGTACCGTCAACATACACGCCGCCGCTTCTGACATTCAGTCCGTTAACCGCTTCTTCAAGCATAACGGACTTATGTGAAAATTCGCTGTTATCCATAAAAAGACTCCATATAAAAAAGCGTATAAAAATATTTTTAGTTAATTGTCAATAATCATACCGCGGCCGCTTATTCAGCGATTCTGCACAATATCATTTAACATTCTTTGTTACTATTTAACAACCGTCCATATTTCACGTCTTACTCTCCCACTATATCATACATTATACCACATTTCCCCAAAAAGTCAACTACCGGCCGGGCGGCGTGTCGCCGCTGACAGTTCCG
>CACYDO010000019.1 GCA_902773165.1 uncultured Ruminococcus sp.
TATGCCCGATCAATTTTCAAGAACAGAGCTGCTTTACGGAAAGGCGGCGATAGAACGGCTTCACCGCAGCCGCGTTGCCGTTTTTGGCGTGGGCGGCGTAGGCGGCTTTGCGGCGGAAGCGCTCGTGCGCTCGGGAGTTGGCGCGCTCGACCTGATAGATAACGATACGGTCAGCCTTACTAATCTGAATCGTCAGATAATCGCACTTCACAGTACGGTCGGCAGGTGTAAGGTAGATGTCGCAAAGGAGCGTTTTCTCGATATAAACCCCAATGCGAAGATAGAAGCGTTCAACGTTTTCTACACGCCCGAAACCTCGGGACAATTCGATTTTTCTCAGTATGATTATGTTATTGACGCTATCGACAGCGTAACCGGAAAGATAGAGTTGTGTTTGCAGGCAAACAAATGCGGCACTCCGATAATCAGCTCGATGGGCGCAGGAAATAAGCTTGACCCCGGTCGTTTTGAAGTAACGGATATCTACAAAACGTCAGTTTGCCCGTTGGCGAGGGTCATGAGGTATGAGCTGAAAAAACGAGGAGTAAAAAAGCTCAAGGTCGTTTATTCTAAGGAAACGCCGATCAAGCCGGGGGCAAGCGACGAAGACAACGGCTCGCGCAGAAGCATTCCCGGAAGTACCGCTTTTGTTCCGAGTACGGCAGGACTTATGATCGCAGGAGCGGTTATAAACGACCTTGTTATGAATGTATAATTGCTGATCTGTTTATCTGCGTATCATTACGGAATATATTATTGCCATTGCCGCAAGCAGAAGCGTGAAATTATTCCGTGATCGCAGCAGAACAAGAAAACCGAATACGCAAACGGGGATAAGCAGCGCCGCCGTCAAGGAATACATCACTATATCGGCAGCCCTTTCGCTTGTATGCTTTTTCAGAAACGCAGAGGCGATCGCGCCGCCGTCCGTTTCCAGAACAGGCAGAAGGTTGAACGCGCATAAAGCTGCGCTCACGCCGCTGCACAGCTTGAAAAATTCCGCTCCCGTCAACGCGTAAACGGCGAGAAATACCGGTATGCATATCAGGTTTACGAAAGGTCCTGCCACAGAAATTGCAGCCTGTTCGCTGTAAGGACGAGAAGCGCCTTTCGGGTCATTGATGTCTATACTCATGCAGCGCAGCTTTATATTGATTCTATCGCACCCTAAGTGCATTATCATAAAGATATGACCTGATTCATGCAGTAAAATGCATAAAAGCGCAGCCGGAAATTTATCCGGCAGTGAGAGCGCGCAAATACACAGGATAGCTGCCGAGAAATAATCGAATGAAAATACCAGCTTACCTGCTCGAAAAGTCATTCTCAGCCGCCCTGATGAAATCGGTGTTGTCTTTGCTTTCGTCTATTACGACTGTGTCGTTCATAAGCTCTGTGTACTTTTCCCTGACGGTGTCAAATGTATTTCCGCCGATCAGCTTAATAATATACGCTGCTAAAACGACTAAAATTGAAAGAATAAGCCTGAACTTTATTACAGGCGAAACGGAAAACGGTGCAAAAGCGCCGCTTTTTTTTATTTCCTTTGTTTGTGCGTAGTATTCCGGCTCTGGCGTATCCTGCTGCTCAATTTGATTGAGTTCTTCTTCCATGAAAAAATCTCCTTTTCTTTGTTTGATGTAATACTAATATTCAATTAAAACAACGGCAATTACAGAAAAGACTGAAAATAAGCTATGCATATCTCCGTAGGATTTAACATAGAATTGAGTACATCAAATTCCGGGAAGACGGAGGTATTACTAATGGAAGAGAGAAATATTTACAGCGATATAGCTCAGCGAACCGGCGGCAAGATCTACCTGGGTGTGGTAGGGGGCGTTAGAACGGGAAAATCTACGTTCATAAAGCGATTTATGGACGCGTTCGTTATTCCGCGTATCGACGATGACGCTCTTCGCCGCAGAACGATCGACGAGCTTCCCCAGTCGGCGGCAGGCAGAACGATTATGACGACAGAGCCCAAATTTATTCCCGAAGACGCCGTGACGGTCAAGCTTGACGACAATGTGAGCTTCAATGTCCGCATGATCGACTGTGTTGGGTATATAGTTCCCAGTGCGCTCGGGTATATTGAAGACGAGCAGCCGCGCATGGTGAAAACTCCGTGGTATGACGAGGAAATTCCCTTTAATATGGCGGCCGAGATAGGCACGCAGAAGGTAATTTCCGAGCATTCCACCGTTGGAATAGTCGTTACGACAGACGGCTCTATCACCGATATTCCCCGTGAGGAATATGAAGAAGCGGAACAGCGCGTTGTTGAGGAGCTAAAGGCGATAGAAAAGCCCTTTGTCATGCTGCTCAACTGCGAAGAGCCTCAGTCGGATAAGGCGCGTGCTTTAGCGGCGGAACTGACGAAGAAGTATGAGGTAAGCGTTTTCCCCGTAAACTGCGCAGAGCTTAGCGAGGACGAAATAAAGAGGATCCTTGCCGGAGTTTTATTTGAATTTCCCGTGTGTGAGATCGCAGTTGACATGCCGAACTGGGTGACGAAGCTGGAAAGCGGCCATCGTATCAGAACAGCGCTGTTTGACGCTGTGCGCAGCGGTGCGGAGAATATTGTAAAGCTGCGCGAGCTTACAGATGTCTGCAAGGGCATAAGCCGCTGCGAATATGTTCTCAAAGCCGAGCCTGGTGAGATAGATCTCGGTTCGGGCAGGGCGAGGATAGGCGTTTCGCTTGAAAAGGGGCTGTTCTGCAGCGTTATTTCCGAGAAATCGGGAATGGATATTGACGATGAATCGGATATTCTCGGAATGATCGTGGAATTGACGCAGGTGAAGTCGGAATTCGACAAGATACGTGCGGCTTATCGTGACGCAAACGAAACCGGGTACGGTATTGTAATGCCCTCGATGGAAGACCTGACCTTGGAAGAGCCGCAGATAATTCGTCAGGGCAGCCGCTACGGAATCAAGCTCCGCGCTACAGCGCCGTCTATCCATATGCTCAAAACTAACATTACGACAGAGGTAACTCCGATAGTCGGTTCGGAGGAGCAGTCAGAGGAGCTGGTTGCGTACCTTCTCAACGAATTCAACGACGATCCTGTCAAGATCTGGCAGTCGAATATTTTCGGAAAATCGCTCAACGAGCTTGTCAGCGAGGGTATTTCAAACAAGCTTGGACGAATGCCTGCGGAGGCGAGGGCAAAGCTGAATGAGACAATAGAGAGGATAATCAATGATGGCTGCAACGGTTTGATCTGTGTAATCTTGTAGTTATTACTGCGGCAATTATTAATGTGCAAATAATAATCTGCGGTATTGCACAAGAAAAAATCCGCAGCAATACGGTCGTACCCCAAGGGCGCTTTTTTGAAAAAAGCTTGGCAAAAACTTTGTGCCGTGTTTCCTAAAAAAATTTATTTTGGTCTTTTCAATTTGACGAAATTGTAGTATAATTATAAAAGAGAAATTGTACGGAATTTCGGCTTTGCGGCGGCAGGCATTTTCTGCCGCTGTGAAGCTGTTGGAAAGGCAGGTAAATTATATGGATTACACAGTATCCCTCGGGAAAATCATACATGAGTTCTCTTTGGAGATCGTCTATACGCCTAAAGACCCTAACGACCTTAACGTGAGCGTTGCCGATTATAACCGCCCCGGTCTGGAGCTTACGGGTCATCTCGACTTCTTTGATAAAAACAGAATCCTTATCATCGGCAAAAAGGAGCACCATTATCTGGAAATGCTGCCGAGCGAGGAGAGAACAAAATCTCTTGAAGCTTTCCTCTCCCTTGCACCCCCTGCTATGATATTCTGCCGGGGCTTGCAGCCATTTCCGGAGGTCAAGAACGTGGCTTCAATGTACGGAGTGGCTATCCTCGTTTCAGAGGACGCTACGAGCGAATTTACGGCTTCTCTTGTTTCCTTCCTAAACGTCGAGCTAGCGCCGCGCGTAACGCGCCACGGCGTTTTAGTCGAGGTATACGGTGAAGGTATGCTTCTGATGGGCGACAGCGGTATCGGTAAAAGTGAAACGGCTGTCGAGCTTATCAAGAGAGGTCATCGTCTTATCGCAGATGACGCGGTTGAGATAAGACGTGTTTCAAATAAAACGCTTGTAGGCTCTTCGCCTGCAAATATCCGCCACTTTATCGAGCTTCGCGGTATCGGTATTATCAATGCGCGCAGAATTTACGGTATGGGCGCGGTAAAAAACACCGAGAAGATAGATATCGTTATCAATCTCGAAAACTGGGATAACAGTAAGGTCTATGACCGTATGGGCATGGAAACCGAGTTTATGGAAATTCTCGGCAATAAAGTGCCTACAATAACGATCCCCGTAAAGCCCGGACGTAACCTTGCGGTTATTATAGAAGCTGCTGCGATGAATAATCGTCAGAAAAAAATGGGCTACAACGCCGCAAAAGAGCTTCTTACAAATCTCGGTATGGCTTACGATACCGATGACAGCGGCAAAACAACGATCGCGTGGGAGTAATATGAAATGAAAATTATAGCTGACACCCACACTCATACCATTGCCTCAACTCATGCCTACGCGACCGCAACAGAAATGATAGCCGAAGCATCGCATCTTGGACTGTACGCCATTGCTTTGACAGACCACGGCCCCGATATGCCAGGCTCTCCGCAGAAATGGTATTTTAACAATCTGCGCGCAATTCCGTCTACATTTATGAACGTGCGCGTCTTGAAAGGTATTGAGGCGAATATTACCGATTTTGACGCTTCGCTCGATCTCGATGACCCGACGCTTGATTCCTTGGAATGGGTCGTTGCTTCTATTCACGATGTTACTTTAGATCAGTCAAAAACACGCGTAAGCTTTGACACCGTTTCACAGCTTTATCTGAATGCCGCGAAAAACAGATTTATCAACGTTATCGGTCACTGCGGAACGCCTGCTTATAAATTCGATTATGAGCGCGTTCTTCCCGAGCTTGCAGCTTGCGGAAAGCTGATAGAGATCAATGATTCGGCGTTTAAAAACAACAAATCATCTGTGCCTAACTGCGTTGAGATCGCTAAAATATGCAAGCGGAAGAATATTCCGATCGTCGTCAACACAGACGCTCACTTTACTACGCAGATGGGGCGTTTTGACGGGTCAATTAAAATGCTTGAGGAGATAGGATTTCCCGAAGAGCTTGTTGTTAATTCCTCAGTCGAGCGCTTTGAAGCATGCCTGCGTGAACGCGGAATAGAGCTGAGAAGTCCGCAGCAGTGAAAATAGATAATTATGGAGTTTTTTATGGATAATGAAAAAAATATCGGCAGCGTGATTGCTGCTGCAAAGAACAGAAAATGTGAGGTTCTCGAAAACGAGCCGCTGAAAAAATATACGACATTTAAGATAGGCGGCGCTGCTTCTGCGATAATCACCGTTGAAAGCACAGACGTTCTTGCCGAGCTGTACGCCCTTTGCAGTAAAACGGAAGTTCCCTGTATGGTGATCGGAAACGGCTCAAATCTGCTTTTCAGCGACGAAGGTTACAACGGCGTTGTTTTTCGTCTTGACGGCGAATTCCGAAGCATGTCTATGCTGGACGAGCATGCAGCTCACCTGACGGACGATCGCCCGTCACCCGACGGCGACGACGA
>CACYDO010000020.1 GCA_902773165.1 uncultured Ruminococcus sp.
AAGCACCGACAGGCAGTTCCGGCGGCGTGTCGCCGCTGACGGTTCCGATTTTACTTTACTATTACGATCAGTTGGTCACCGCGTTTTGGGTTGCCTACTAATATTTTACACGAACCTTGGCTATCACTCAGGAGAGCGTTTGCACTGCAATAAGTGTCATGCGCGGCAATAAGCTGTTTTCAATCAAAAACCGCAGCGGAACAGCCTGTCAGCGCGTGCCTACACCGACTTTGCTATAAGCTCGCAGCAATATATTTTTGATTATGCAAACTGTACATGTCAAAAATTAAAAAAATGGCTTTTACAAAATGCCGTTGCAGTGATATAATCTATACATCAAAAACCGAGGGGGAATCTCTTATGAATATAAACGGAAAGCAGAAAAAAATACTCTACTACGTCTTTGCTGCGCTGATGTCGGCGATGATCTTTGTATCTACATATTTTTTGAAGATTCCGATACCCACACCGGCAGGGCAGACCATGCTTAAGGTGAGCAACATTCTCGTTTTGCTCGGAGGGATGCTTTTTGGCGGAATTTTCGGAGGTCTTGCCGCAGGAATAGGAAACGGTCTTTACGATCTTCTTGATCCGGTTTACATTGCAAGCGCACCGCTGACATTTGCGAAATTTTTTATAATGGGTCTTGTTTGCGGTCTTATTTCAAATTCAGGCGGCGCAAAGGGCTTGTCGATGAAGCGCAACGCTGTGGGCGCAGTATGCGGCGGCGTTACGTATTGGCTGCTTTACATCACCGAGAGTGTGGTAAAGCTGATGATAGCAGGCAGCGCATTTGCACCGGCATTGACGGCATGTGTACCGAAAATGGTGACCTCGGGGATTAATCAGACGATTGCTGTAATCGGGTCGCTTCTGCTCGTTATTCCGCTGAATAAGGCACTGAAAAATTATCTGCCGAAGTTTGCAAAAGAATAATAGTAATGAAATTGCGAAAGCCTTCTTTCATTTTTTCAAAGGTTTGCCATAATTCTTTTTGCATGAGATATATTTCTTGACAATCCCCCCTATTGGTACTATAATACCCATAGGGGGTATTTTTATGAATGAAAACGAAAAGCCCGGAAATGATATTACTGGTTCTTGTTGCTGCGAAAAACGTAAAGAACGCAGCGATGATGAAAAGAAATCTCTTATAAACAGACTGAGCCGCATAGAAGGGCAGATTCGCGGTTTGAAAGGCATGGTCGAAAACGACGCATACTGCCCCGATATCCTTACTCAGGCTGCCGCAGTTAATTCTGCTATAAACGCGTTTAACCGCGCTCTGCTTTCCGAGCATATCAGAACGTGCGTTGCCGATGATATCCGCGAGGGCAGAGATGAAACCGTTGAAGAGCTTATGGCTCTCGTTAAACGCCTCATGAGGTGATGAAAAATGGAGCAATATAATGTTACGGGAATGAGCTGCGCAGCTTGCAGTGCAAGGGTAGAAAATGCCGTTAAAGGGGTTGAAGGAGTAAGCAGCTGCTCTGTTAGTCTGCTTACCAACTCGATGGGCGTAGAGGGCAGCGCAGATCCGAAAAAGGTCATCGCAGCTGTTGAAGCCGCAGGCTACGGCGCGTCACTGAAAGGCGCAAAGAAAAAAGCTGCTGACGACGATTTTTTGAAGGATACGCAAACTCCGCTGCTCAGAAAAAGGCTGATAGCTTCGCTGGGATTTTTGCTCGTTCTGATGTACGTTTCTATGGGGCATAATATGCTGTCGCTGCCACTGCCTATGTTCTTTGAAGGCAATCCAATGGCTGTCGGCATTCTGCAAATGCTTCTTGCAGCGATAGTTATGGTGATAAATCAGAAATTTTTCGTAAACGGATTTAAGGGCGTACTTCACGGCGCTGCAAATATGGATACCCTTGTTGCACTCGGCTCTGCTTCTTCATTTGTTTACAGCACATATGCGCTTTTTCTGATGACAGCGGCTGAGGATAAGGGCAAGTATATGCATGAATTTTATTTCGAATCTGCGGCAATGATACTTACGCTGATAACTGTCGGGAAAATGCTTGAAGCTCACTCAAAGGGAAAAACGACCGACGCGCTTAAAAGCCTTATCGCGCTTACGCCGAAAACGGCAGTCGTAGAGGTAAACGGCGAGGAACAGACCGTTGCCGTGGAAGATGTGAAAAAGGGAGATATTTTTGTAGTTCGCCCAGGTGAGAACGTTCCTGTGGACGGCGTTGTTATAAGCGGCGAAAGCGCGGTCGATGAATCCGCGCTGACGGGGGAGAGTATACCTGTGGATAAAACTCCCGGTTCTTCAGTTTCGGCGGCAACGATAAACACCTCGGGTCTGCTGCGCTGCGAGGCTTCACGCGTGGGCGAGGATACGACGCTTGCTCAGATAATAAAAACCGTAAGTGATGCTGCGGCTACAAAAGCGCCTGCCGCAAAGGCTGCCGATAAGGTCGCAGGCGTGTTTGTGCCTGTTGTTATCGGGATCGCCCTGATCACTCTGACGGTATGGCTGCTTGTCGGTCAGACGATCGGCTATGCCGTGGCGCGTGCCGTTTCGGTTCTTGTTATTTCCTGTCCGTGTGCGCTTGGTCTTGCAACCCCCGTTGCTATAATGGTCGGCAGCGGTCTGGGCGCTAAGAGCGGTATTTTATTCAAAACTGCGGAAGCACTCGAAATGACGGGCAGAGCGCAGATAGTCGCACTCGACAAAACAGGTACTATAACGAGCGGAAAACCCTCTGTGACCGATGTTGCTCCCTTCGGAAAAACATCGGAGCGCGAATTGCTTGAAGCCGCCGCCTGCGCGGAATCAGGCAGTGAACACCCTCTTGCCAAGGCGATATCCGAGAAAGCAGAAAATGAGAATTTAAGCGTGAAAAAGCCCGACAGCTTCAAAGCGCAGACTGGCAGCGGCGTGTGCGCAAAGATCGGAAAAAGCGATATCTTCGGCGGCAAGCTTGATTTAATAAGCCGTCATGCCGACGTGACTGACGAAATGCGAAAGCAGGGGGAATCGTTCGCCGCGCAGGGGAAAACTCCGCTGTATTTCGCCAAGGACGGAGTCGTTCTCGGGTTGATAGCCGTTGCCGATACTATCCGCAGCGAAAGCGCACAGGCTGTGAACGAGCTTAAAAATATGGGCGTCCGCGTTGTGATGATAACAGGCGACAACGAAAGAACCGCAAGGGTCATCGGAGAACAGGCAGGCGTGGACGAGATAATAGCGAACGTTTTGCCGAACGAGAAGGAACGCGTTGTTTCAAAGCTAAAGGAATACGGAAAAACGATCATGGTCGGCGACGGGATCAACGATGCACCGGCGCTGACAAGCGCTGATATCGGCGCTGCTGTGGGTGCAGGAACAGATATCGCGATCGACGCAGCTGACGTTGTTCTGATGAAAAGCAGGCTGACCGATGTTCCGGCAGCAATACGGCTCGGCAGAAAAACGCTGAGGAATATTCACGAAAATCTTTTTTGGGCATTTATATACAACATTATCGGAATACCACTGGCAGCAGGCGTTTACGTTCATTCACTGGGATTGTCGATGAATCCGATGTTCGGTGCGGCTGCAATGAGCGTATCGAGCTTCTGCGTTGTAACGAATGCCCTGAGATTGAATCTTTTCGATATTCACAGTGCGAAAAGAGATAAAAAAGCTGATCCTATAGGTGAAATTGAGATCGAAAGAGAGGAAAAAACAATGAAAGAAATTACAATGAAGATCAACGGAATGATGTGCCCTCACTGCGAGGCAAACGTAAAAGGCGCGCTTGAAGCGTTCGACGCTGTGGAAAGCGCAGACGTAAGCCACGAAAAGGGACAGGCTGTAATCAAGCTCAGCGGCGATATTGACGTTGAAACACTGAAAAAGGCTGTGACTGAAAAGGGCTATGAGGTCGTTTGACGACTTATCATAACAGGAGTGTGATGACCATGAATATTTCGGCGATCTACCATATCTCCAGCGATAATTTTTGCTATCCGCTTGACGAAAACAGGCTGCTCATAAAGCTGCAAACAGGCAACGACGCTGTGAGCGCTGAGCTTGTATGGGGAGACCCGTTTGAAGCCGGACTTTTCGTCAGCGATGCAGGCTGGGAAGGCGAACACCTGATGATGGAAAACACGGCTCGTCTTAAAAATCATAAGCTGTGGCAGGCGGTAGTTGTGCCAAAATTTAAACGCTGCCGCTATTATTTTATTATTCATACATGCGGTGAAACGGTATATTATATTGAAAGCGGATTTCAGACAAAGGAGCAGTTTTCCTCTTACCGCGGCAGAAGGCAGGATTTCTTTTTTCCGTGGATGAATTCCTCCGACATTATCCGCCCTGCGCAGTGGGTGAACGACGCGGTCTGGTATCAGATATTCCCCGACCGTTTTTGTTCGAGCGGCAAAAATTCCGGAGCAAAATTCCGTAAATGGGCAGGTCCCGACCATAAGGTCAGCAACGCTAATCTGTACGGCGGCGATCTTCCCGGAGTGACGAGCAGACTCGATTATTTGCATGATCTTGGCGTTACCGGGATTTACTTTACCCCGATCAATAAAAGTCCGTCAAACCATAAGTACAATACTGCCGATTATGAAAAAATTGATGAGGATTTCGGCACGGAGGAGGATATAAAAACTCTTGTGAGAGAGGCTCATAAGCGCGGTATCCGCGTTATGCTTGACGGCGTTTTTAATCACAGCGGAACTGATTTTGCTCCGTGGCAGGACGTTTTGAAAAATGGGCGCGAGTCGAAATATTTCGATTGGTTCATGATAAATAAATATCCGTTTTCCAAAATCGGCGGCAAGGCGCACAGGGGCGAGTATTATTCCTTTGCCTTCGTTGACGGCATGCCTAAGCTGGATACGAACAATAAGGAAACGGCTGATTACATAATTTCCGTCTGTCGGCGCTGGGTAGAGGAATACGATATTGACGCTCTTCGCCTGGACGTTGCAGACGAGCTTTCTCATGAATTCAACAAGCGCCTGCGCCGTGAACTGTTCGCGATAAAACCCGATTTTTATATCTGCGGCGAGGTGTGGCACAATGCGCTTGCATGGCTTCGCGGAGATGAATATGATTCTGTTATGAATTATTCTCTCCAGGAAAATATTGAAAGCTTCTGGCGCAATCCCGAAATGACGGCTGATGATTTCGCGTATGGCGTTTCGGAATGCTTCAACAGATATTCAGACCAGACGTGCAGCGTGATGTTCAATCTTCTCGATTCTCATGATACGATGAGATTGATAACCCGGTGCGAGGGCGACGAGAACGCGTTTTATCAGGAGCTTTGCGCGATGTTTACACTGAATGGCTCTGTCTGCTTCTACTACGGCACAGAGGTTCGTCTTGAGGGCGGTCACGACCCCGACTGCCGCAGATGTATGCCGTGGAAGGAAATAGACCGCGGCGATTACGACGACAGAATTGCCGAGATGAAAAAGCTGATAACAATGCGCCGTTCAATTCCCGAGCTGCGCCGCGGCAGGCTGAGATTTGTCGATAGCGGCAGAAGCCGTGTTATCATTTACGAGAAATACGGCTGCGACAGCGAAAATGTTTACAGAGTTGTTCTGAATTGCTCGTCCGCGCCTTATGAGCTTGAAGATGTCGGAGAAGTCATTTACTCAAGAGGTCTTTCGGGAAAGATTCTGTCCGCAGGGGGATTGATCGTCTTCAAGAAGGAGGAAAGCTAATGATAAAGGGCGTTATTTTTGACGCTGACGGAACGCTTCTCGACTCAATGGGCTTTTGGGAAAGCACCGTTTACGATATCATAAAAATGTCGGGCGCAGAGGAGCATGAGCCGGGGTTGATCGAAAAACTTACTCCGATGTCGATGTACGAGGGAGCTTTGTACATGAAGGAGCGTTATCCGATAAAAATGTCGGTGGAGGAGATGATCGCCGAGGAAAACGGCCGCGTGCTTGATTTCTATAGAACGAAGGTCACTCTGCGCAGCGGTATGGGAGAGCTGGTTGAAGAGCTTTTCGCAAAGGGAACTCCCATGGCAGTTGCAAGCGCGACAGAAAAAGCGATGATCGAAGCAGCTCTTGAACATACGGGTATACTTGACAGGTTCAAAGGCGTGCTTTCGTGCAGCGATGTAGGCAAGGGGAAGGATCAACCGGAGATCTTTCTGAAAGCGTGTGAGCTGATAAACACATCTCCCGAGGATACGTTAGTTGTAGACGATTCACCTACCGCGATAGCAACAGCGAAAAAAGCAGGTTTTCAGACGCGGCTAATATCGTGAAGTCGATATCTGTGCTTGATACTAAAAATCAATAAAACACTTTAAATCTTTTCGGTCTAATTTCTGCAATGCTGCGTCATCACCCTTGACAGGCGACAGCCTGTCTGCGGGCTCTTCCTTGTCTTGCAAAAATTATCCTCGAAAATCTTTTAAAGGTTTTAATTGAATATTAGTATGAAGCAGTATCAATACGATTTACAAATAAAAAAACTCTCTCCTGCCGGGCAGGGGAGAGTTTAATTATATTAGTCGAGCTTGTTCATAACAAGGCCTGTGATAAGCTTCGGGTAGAAGTATGTCGATTTCTGCGGCATTTTTTCGCCTGCCGAGGATACCGCGCATATCTCGCTTATTCTCGTAGGATTCAGGATAAATGCACAGTTTGCTTTGCCGCTGTCTACCTCTGCAAGTGCGTCTACCGCCTGTTTTACGTATTTAAGATTGATCTGATTCGCCATGTTCTGTTCGTCAATGCCCATCAGATTTTCAAGTATGAGCTTGTGAAGAACAGTTACGTCAAGCTGCTGTGAAGCTTCGCTCATGTCGGGAAGCAGCTTGCTCATTACCGATTTGTCACGCAGAACGAGAAGAGTCCACTTTCCTGCGCCTGTGTACATAGCAAAAGCTTTTTCGCCCTCGTTGTACAGTTCGCGGAGTATTTCTTCAAAATCGTCGTCTGCGCCGTATTCTGTAAGGTCAAAATATTCCCTGCACGACGCCTTTATAGCTGCGGCGTCAAAATCGGAAAGATCGTGTACTACGCGGTGCGTCGGGAAAACTACAAGACCTGGGTGCTCCATGTTTACGAGCATCATCATCTGATAATCGCAGCCGTCGCCGTCACGCGCCTTGCCGTTTTCACGCATGTAATTTCTGTAATTCAGCGCCGTTTCGTAGCGGTGGTGTCCGTCTGCAATATAGAGCTTTCTGTCGTCAAAGTCGGAGCAGATCGATTTGACGTCATTTTCATCTGTGATTATCCACATTCTGTGCGTTACGTCGTCTCCGTCTGTCAACTCGATATCCGGCTTTCTTTTTGAAAGCTCGTCAAGCTTTGATATAGTTTTTCCCTGCTCGTCGGAGTACAGCGCGTATATCTGACTGAAATTGCAGTTCGTTGCGATCATAAGCTTGAAACGATCCTGCTTTGCTTTGGAAAGCGTGTTTTCGTGAGGGAGGATTATTCCCTTTTCGAATTCCTCGATCTTTACTCTTACAATGCAGCCCTTGACCTTCATGCGCTTGTCGTAAGCAGTAAACTCCTCTTCGTAAATGTAGACTGCGTCTTTTTCTTCACGGATTAAAACGCCTTCCTTCAGCCACTTTTCAAGAAGCAGCCCGGCGTTTCTGTACGGGTCGCTGCCCCTGGGCAGTTCAAGACGGATAACGTTGTATTTGCTGTCTTCAATATACTGTGCACGCTGTTCCTCGCTGATGATATCGTATGGCGGACATACGACCTTCTCTGCGATGCCGGTTATCTCTGTGTTGAAACGAAGCCCCCTAAAGCCTGTAACCTCTGCCATAATAACCACCCTTAAATCCTTAACAATATTTGTAGTTTTCGGAACAAATATCCGATATTCTTATTATATCATGCTATTGAGAAAAAGACAATCGGAAAATAGTCGGAACTTAAGACAATTTTTTCGGCATAATCAACATAAATGAAACGAAAATATAGTTGAGAAAATTGAAATAAATTATTGCAAAATTAAATAAAATTCTGTATAATAGTAAGAGGTGAGTTAAATCAAATATTTACTGTGGTAAAAATTATATAAAATAACGGATTTAAAAAATTCAACAAAAATTAACTATTAGTGTGCTTATTTGTGATATAATTACATTCAGTAGCGATTTATCCCATTAATAATGTAAGGAAAAACATTTATCATTGCAATAGGTTAGGAGTTGAAGGTAATGCAGGTGAATGGATTGTCCGACGTTTTTGTCGCTTCGGGCATTGAAATGGCAGACGCCAACACCTTTACGGCGCTGTTTTACGGCTATGAGGTCAGAGGAAAGGTACGGCTGCCCACCGCTCCGACGGTTGAATTCTATTTCTACGGCAACGTTTATATCGAATCGCGTGAGCAGGCACAGGATTTCCTGGCAGATTACGAAGAAAAGTTCGGTCATGCAAAAATAAGATTTACAGATAAATACATCAGTATTCTGCTTGATATCGGCAGTATGGAAGCGCCGCAGGTGAAGGAACGCCTGGGAGCAATAGGCAATTTCATGATTACTAACAGCTTTGGAGCTATCGCTATGCTTCCCGAAGAGCCTGAGCCGGAACCCGAGCCGGAGCCTCAGCAGCAGCGCCAGCCCCAGATGCAGCAGCAAAGACAGCCGCAGCGTCAGCAGCAGG
>CACYDO010000021.1 GCA_902773165.1 uncultured Ruminococcus sp.
AATAATACATTTTGGGCGAATGTTATCGGGCGAGGCTTCCCTACACCGAGAATGAACGGAACTTTTCGTTGGTGTACCGACCGCCTGAAAATAAAACCCAGCGCTGATAAAATAAAGGCGATTATGCAGGAAGAAAACAAAGAGGTGGTCGTCCTGCTTGGCGTAAGAAAAGCCGAGAGTATCGCCAGAAAGAGAAGGATCGAAGGCAGAGAGATAATCAACAGATTGCTTAATCGTCATGAAACGATCCCCAATGCCTATGTGTATAATCCGATAGTTGAACTTACCACCGATGATGTGTGGGATGTATTGCTGTCTTACAATGATGGAAGAACACCTTGGGGTTCCGACAACAGCGAACTGGTAGCGCTTTATTCCGATGCGGACAGCGGAGAGTGCCCCTTTGCAGGTATGAGCAATTCAGGTCAAACGCAAAGCTGCGGACAATCACGTTTCGGCTGTTGGGTCTGTACTGTTGTAAAAGAGGATAAGTCTCTCAACGGCTTTATTAAAACAGGTCATAGAGAACTGATTCCTCTTGCGGAATTCAGGACATGGCTTATGAGTATTCGTGATGTTGGCGAATATCGTGAAAAGAAACGAAGAGACGGTAAGGTTTACGAGACAAAAAGCGGAGATCTCGGATATGGTCCGTTTACATGGGACGCAAGAAAGCTGATATTAAAAAAGCTTATCGAAACGCAGCAAGCTATAAATTATCCATTGATAACGACAGACGAATTGAAAGCGATCGATGAGATTTGGGATAAAGAGCTTGACGTTACAAGACGAACACTTGTCGATCTGTATTATGAGCTTACAGGCGAACGTCTGCCTTGGGATTCGTACAAAGAACCTTTGGTAGATGAAGATACCGAAGCAGAAATAGAAAGACTTTGCGAGCAAAATGATGTTCCATCGGAACTCGTTCGCAGTATGATATTAACGGTGCATCAGACCAAAAATTACGCAAATCCAAAAATAATGAGAAGAGATCTTGAAAAACTTCTCAATCAGCAATGGCTGCACTATGAAGTTTTGAGGGAGATTGAAAATGCAAATAACGAAACTGATTCTGAATAATTTCAGTTCCTATGAGGATGAAAACATTTTTGATTTGAGTGTTGACGAGGGAAAACCGATCGTGCTTATTGGCGGGCAGAACGGGGCAGGAAAGACGTCGCTGTTTACCGCAATAAAAATTGCGTTATACGGACCGTTGGCTTTCGGGTATACAGCATTCAATTCGTTTTACTTTAAAAAGATTAAGAGCTTTATCAATTACAAGGCTTTTCAATACAACGATCTTAACTCGGGAGTATCGATTGAGCTGAAAATAAAAAATGAGCGAGAGATCAAGACTTACACGATCAAAAGAGTCTGGAGTATAGATGATACTAAAATCGTCGAGGAGTACAGTGTATTTGCCGATGGTGTGTTGATGAACGATTCGGAAAAGAGCTTTTTTGAGAGTTACCTGAATTCGATAATCCCGCCCGACCTTTTTGATTTTTTTCTTTTTGACGGAGAAGAGGTCGGGAATATTTTTTCCGAGGAGAATTACAACAAATACGTTAAAAACTCTATTATGACAATGTGCGGGATCGATGCGTTTTCGATAGTTCAAAACTTTTGCCGTTCATATATGGGAAGGAGCAATACTGCACTTGATGAAGCTCTTTCCGTACAGTTCCGTACACAGGAGGAAGAACTGTTTCGCAAAAAAAACGAAATAGAAGCAAAGACAGCCGGGATCGAAAGCTTTCAAAAGCAGATAGACGAGCAGGCTGTTCTGATAGAACAAAAGGAACGCGAGTATTTAAGAGCGGGGGGATTGTTAAAGGAAAAAACCGAGCTTCTTGAAAAAGAGGCATCGGAACTCAATAAAAAACGAGAATTGCTTGCTCATAAAACAAAAGCTTTTTTTGAAACATTGCTGCCGTTTTATATTGCCAAAAAGCTTATCCCGCAGATCGAGGATCAGATCAACTATGAGGAAAAGCAGGGCATTTTTGAATATGTACGCTATATGATCTCGCAGGATTTCCTGACAAAAACACTGCAGGGCAAGGCCAGTGATCCGGAGGAGATTTCGCAGGTCATCTATGAATCAATAATGGAAAGACTTAAACCGTCCCAAAGCAGGTCTTCGGGGGTTATCCTTGACCTGTCAAAGGACGATCAAAGCCGCATTGAGCAGATTATAGATTCTGTTGATAGTATTGACACAAAAAAGATGATATCTGCTGTTAAAAGAAAGGAAAATTACACGGAAAGAGTGGTGGCGATCAATCGTGAAATAAGGGAAGCGTTATCCGGAGAGGATGGAAGAGAATTTCTCGTTGCGATCGATAACGCAAAGGAAAAAATAATGTCGCTCCAAATTGCGAAGCACGAAGCAGAAGAAGAACTGGAAGAGTGCAGACGAGAGTACGGTGCTATTGAACACGAGTTGGAATTGACACGAAAAAGCATTGTTGAGGAGGCGCAAAGTAAGCATATCTACGACCTTAGCAGCAGCATATCGGAAATTATGGGTAAAGTGATAGCCGATAAATGCGTTGATCTGAGAAAAAAACTTGCAGAATATACACTGAGAAATATAAAACAGATTTATCGAAAAGAGAATCTTATATCTATTATTGATGTATCGGAAGATTTTAGATTTGAGCTTTATCAGCAAAGAAACTATTCGGCGGATGAATTGCTTTCGCTGATGACTAATCTTGGTACGACGGAGTTTTATAGAACAATAGGCAGTGAAAGCCGCAATATTCTTTGCAAAGAACTTTCAGCCGGAACAGTCAGTGAGCTGACAGCAAAACTGAATGAGTGTCGGGATTTGCCGCAGCGTTTTGAAATCTATAAAAAGGTGGAGCTTACCGCGCTCTCAAAAGGCGAAAGGCAGATCTTTATACTTGCATTGTACTGGTCGATAATTCAGATATCCGGTAAAACTATCCCATTTATTATAGATACTCCGTATGCCAGAATAGATGCAAATCATCGGGAAGAGATCTCGGAAAAATTCTTCCCCGGTATCAGCAGTCAGGTTGTTATTCTGTCAACAGACGAAGAAATCACAAAGGATTATTACAGCATAATAAAGCCTTATATCTCAAAAGAGTATTTGCTCAGCAACGACAAGAGCGAAAACAGAACCACTATATCCGAAGGCTATTTTTTTAAGGAAGATTAATATGATTTTCAGATTGAAAACATCGAGGCAAACGCAGGAAATATTCGAAGAACTAGAAAGGCGTACCAACTATAAACCGTATACTCTTGTTAAACACGCCATAGCATGGTCTTTGGCAGAAGAAACGTCTGTTGAGGGTTTTAAGTCGGATTCCAACGGTCTTGACCTTAATCGCCAGACTATTACCGGTGATTATGAGCAATATTTCAAAGTTATGTTTGAGATAATTGAGGGTAGGTTCCTCACCGACGAGGAGTTTTTTCCGTCATATGTTAAAGCACATATCGACAGAGGAAGTAAGATCTTACTCGATATGTATAATCACGCGGGAAGTGTCGATAAATATATTCTGCATACGCTGGGAGAGGGTGATACTGTATGATCTATCTTGATAACGCAGCTACATCACCCGTAGATGAAGAAGTGCTGGAAGCGATGCTGCCGTATCTCAAGGAAGAATATGGAAATCCATCGGGCAAATACTATTGCTCCGCTGTCAACGCGAAAAAAGCTGTTGAAGACGCACGCGAAAAGGTTTCACGATTGATAGGTGCAAAAAGCGAGGAAATTGTATTTA
>CACYDO010000022.1 GCA_902773165.1 uncultured Ruminococcus sp.
ATCTTAGAAAGCGCATAGAATGAGTAATCGCCTACCTGAGCAAGATACTTCTGCACAGACACAGCCTGTCCCGTACTCATAGGCAGCTGAGAAAGAGCCGTTTTTGCCCCTTCGCACATCGACATAAGCTTTGCAAACGACGGCTGCTGCTGTGCGCTTGTGTTCGCATACATGCTTTTTTCAAGAGTTGTTTTGATATTTGTCGTATAATCGGCAAGATCATTGAGCGCCATCTGATATTTGCCCTCTATTGTGTTTTTATACCGCGTCATCAATCTGTATCCGCCGAAGCCTGCCGCAGCAGCAAGCACAACTGCCGCGGCACTGAATGAAGCGATACGAGCGATGATCCTGTTAGAAAAAGTTTTTGCCATTTTCACTGCCCCTTTTTGTTGTATTATGAGCATAGTATTGGCAAAAAAGGAATTATTTATACATAAGAGCCTGTTCAGTATTTTTTCGCGCACGTCAAGATACTAAACAGGCTCTGAGAAAAAAATAACACCGACAATTTATGTTTGCCGATGTTATATTTATGTAATTATGCTTTTGTACTGTAATAAAAAGCAAGAAAAGCGAAAACGCCTGAAGCGACTACAAGGCAGCAGCCGAACACGCGAACAATAACGCTTGTTTTCTTGATACGCCATTTTTTGTAAAAGCTTTCCGGCGCATACGGCATTATAAGAATAGTTACAGCTAAAGCGATCAGCGAACCGGCTACAACAATATTACCGATTATCGGAGAAAAAACAGCCATTATCAGCCCGATCATGATAAGAACCACGCATGCGATATTGATTATCCCGAAAAAATTCTCGGTATTGCTTCTTCTTTCATAGAAGCGCAGCGCGCGCTCTTCGCAGTCGGCATCCTTGCAGTACATCAAGTGATAGCTGCCAAGCTCTTTTCCGCAATATTCACACTTTTTCACCCGTAACAACTCCCAATTATATTTTTATACGCCTCATTTATTCTCCGAAGAGGTCTTTCAGCTTGTTGAAAAAGCCCTTTCTGCTTTGGTAATTCTTCTCGCTGGAATGTCCGTCAAACTCCTGCAGGATCTCTTTCTGCTTTTTAGAAAGATTTGTCGGCACTTCAACTGTAACCTTTACGTACTGATCGCCCTTACCTCTTCCGTTAAGGCTCTGGATTCCTCTTCCTTTAAGGCGGAAGCTGTCACCGGGCTGAATTCCTTCCTTGATCGTATACTTGACCTTGCCGTCAAGAGTAGGTACAACTACCTCTGCGCCGAGGCATGCCTGTACGAACGTAAGCGGAAGAGTGCAGTAAACGTCATTGCCCTTGCGCTCAAAGATCGGGTGCGGTCTGACGGTAATATCTATGTACAGATCGCCTGCCGGGCCGTTGTTTATTCCTGCGTTGCCCTTGCCCGAAACGCTGAGTCTCTGACCCTCGTCAACACCTGCCGGAATGTTGAATTCTTCCTCAAGCTTATGACGAATTCTGCCCTTGCCGTCGCATTTTGAGCATGGGTGCTCTACTATCCTGCCCTTGCCGCCGCAAGCGTCGCAGGCTCTTGTTGTCTGAACAACGCCAAATGGAGTACGGGAATTGATCGTAGTTCTGCCCGTACCGCCGCAAGCAGAGCAGGTTTTGGGTGAAGTTCCCTTTCTTGCGCCCGAGCCGCCGCATTCGTCACAGTTGTCGATCTTCTGATACTGTATTTTCTTTGTGCAGCCCTTAGCAGCCTCCTCAAAGGATATACTGCAAACAGTTTCAACGTCAGAGCCACGTCTGGGCGCGTTCGGATTAGCCTGACGTCTGCCGCCGAATCCGCCGAAGAAGCTGGAGAAAATATCCTCTACGTCGAAGCCGCCTGTGTAAGCGCCGTATCCGCCGGCACCGCCTGCGCCGTAATTCGGGTCAACTCCGGCGTGACCGAACTGATCGTAACGCGACTTTTTATCCTTATCAGACAGAACCTCGTATGCCTCATTGACCTCTTTAAAATTTCTTTCTGCCTCTTTGTCATCGGGGTGCAGATCGGGGTGATACTGCTTTGCCTTCTTTCGGAAAGCCTTTTTTATCTCATCGTCCGACGCCGATTTATCAACGCCAAGAACTTCATAATAATCTCTCTTGTCTGCCAAGATTATTCCCTCCTAAAACATTAGCGGATATTCCGCCTTGAAACATTTCTTTTCTTATATTTATATTCAACGTTAAGGCTGATTTAACTCATATCTGGCATCGGGCTTTTTACTATCCTTGATATTTTCAAAGCCCTGTTCCATAATGGTGAGCGGATAACAGCAATAATCACCGATAAGCTGTAAGCAATCATCAATGACATCGTCGTTCCGACTGCTTATAACAAGCTTCTGCAATGAATCGTATACTTCCTTTTCATACGGGAGAGTATTCTTATAGTACGGGTCAAGATAATAATCGAGACAGAAAAGAAGACTCCTTATCTGCTTGATATCATCACCGAATAACACCCTGTTTATGTCACAGATACCGCTTTCGACTATCTTCATATGCGAATCGTCATAGGTCACGCCCATATCCGGGCAGGCACCCGTGGGCAGTTCCGGTCTTACTTTGAAGGGAGGATCGATTGGTATCCGCGCCGCAAGTTGGCTGACGGTATGTTGACTATACTCATCTTTCTCTATTATTCTTTCTTGTATGCCTACTAAATCTATGCACATATTCCGCCATGTCCTCTCCACTCAATATGATATTCTACACGATTATGGCAAAAAATGCAAGGTTAAATACAAATATAAAAAAAGCAGGGCGGACGCCCGGAGGCAGTTCCGATGAAATCTTTTGTGTTCTATAATTGGTCTGGGCGCCGCAGGCTGTCCACTAAATTATATACTTACAAAAGACTTTTTCGCTCTGCACCCAAAAACCGGGTGCAGAGCATATTATTATCATTTGTTATTTAAGCGGCAATGAAATGATTTCATCGCAGCTTTAACACGTAGATCAGTTTATCAAAATTTGTCAGTTTAAGTTTCTCCGTCCGGCACATTGGCTTCACCTCGTGCCTGATCTTTTGCGGGGGAAAGTAATATTTTTATACGCTGCGCGATTTCAGTTTTGTTTGCTGCTGTACTCCGCATATCTGCACTTTTATGGGGCGCTGGGTCTCGCCTGCCGGCTCGGTCGGCGCTTCTGCTACGCA
>CACYDO010000023.1 GCA_902773165.1 uncultured Ruminococcus sp.
ATCCAGGCTTGTATCGGCGGAAAAATAATCGCGCGCGAAACGGTAAAGGCTCTTCGCAAGGACGTTCTTGCAAAGTGCTACGGCGGCGATATTACACGAAAGAAGAAGCTTCTCGAAAAGCAGAAGGAAGGCAAGAAGAGAATGCGTCAGCTCGGTACGGTAGAAGTTCCGCAGGAAGCGTTCATGGCCGTACTCAAGCTTGATACAGATTAAACATAACCGATAGGAGGATAAATAATGAATTATTCACTCGCAAACATCAACGGTGTAAATATATTTTTCAGAGAGTGCGGCGACAAGAGCAAGCCTGTATTTCTGCTTCTCCACGGCTTTCCGTCGTCGAGTCATATGTTCCGCAATCTAATGCCGCTTCTTGAAGACAAATTCCACGTTATCGCGCCCGATTACGTTGGTTTTGGTCAGTCCGGCGCGCCGGGCGTAGATGTGTTTGAGTACACCTTCGACCACCTTGCCGATTACGTTGAAGCTCTTTTGCAGGCTCTCGGAATCGAGAAATATTATATGTATGTTTTCGATTACGGCGCGCCTATCGGCTTCCGCCTCGCAGTGCGCAAGCCCGAAAGCATTCTCGGAATAGTTTCGCAGAACGGCAATATATATGAAAAGGGTCTTGGCGAAAGATGGACGACGCGAAAGATCTATTGGGAAAATCCCACTGCTGAGCTAAGACTCTTTCTCCAGTCAACCTACGCGCCCGAAACGATAATCAGGGAGTACATGGCAGGTGAGCCTTTGGGAAATATCTCTCCCGACGGCTATTCTCTCGATATTTACTACACCTACCGCGAGGGCTACGCCGACAGACAGGATTCCCTTATCCTCGATTACAGAACGAATGTGGCGAAGTACCCCGAATTCCAGGCGTATATCAAGGAGTACCAGCCGAAGCTTCTTGCAGTCTGGGGTAAAAATGACGAGAGCTTTACTGTAGAAGGCGCTCAGGCTTACGCCGAAAATGATAAGAACGCCGAGGTCGTTCTGCTTGACGCAGGTCATTTTGCTCTTGAAACGCAGTATAAGAGGATAGCCGAGGAGATCCTGAAACGATTTGGCTGATGTTATCGCGATTTGTTATCTTCACAGGTGGTGAAATAATTGTCTAAAAAAATGTCTTTTGTGCTGGTATGCTGCGCCTGCACTCTGATACTCAGCTCATGCAAGGTAGATGTCAACGAGATCGCAAGCCGCGCCGAAAATGCGAAATCTTCATCGGCAGCTTCGTCATCTCAGTCCGAAACTGATAGTGATATGGATACGCAGACCGATATGTTTTATGAAACGGAAACCGACAGCGATAAGCAGACAGATTCCGACGCACAGAGCGATACTGATTCCGATACCGAAATAATCGCGTTTGACGAGAGCAAATATCCTGTTATGTACGCGACAGGCTCGGCGGAAATAACGCTGACGGCAGACGCGCTCAGCGCAAGCAAGTCTATCGGTTCGGTCAAATGCGGCGATAAGCTTTCCGTTGTCCGCCAGGACGTAATGGAATATACCTTCGTTCACAGCGCGTTGCTCGACAAGTTCGGCTATGTAAAGACGATATACCTTGCTTCGTCTGCCGACGAAACTTGTTACGGTGAGGTCATGTACGTCAAGCCGGCGCAGGCGGCACTGTACAAGGACGAAATGCTTTCGGAAAAGGTTCTCGAAGTTTCGCAGAACGATATGATAACCGTCATCGTGAAGGGCAAAAACGGCGTTTGGCGCGTTACCGACAAAAACGGCACTGCCGGCTATATAGACCATAATCTTCTTTCCGATAAGAAGGTAAAGGTCACGTCATCAAGCAGCAAATCTTCAAGCAAGAGTTCAAGCAAATCTTCAAGCAAGAATTCAAGCAGCTCTTCAAGCAAATCCTCAGAGAAATCTTCAAGCAAAGCCGCAAGCAGCAGCACGTCCGCAAGCAGCGAAGCGCAAAGCAGCAGCGCTGTAAGCTCTGAGGAAAGCAGTAAACCGTCAAGCGCGGAGGAAAGCAAAGAAGAGAGCAAGGCTTCAAGCAAAGACGAAAGCAGCAAGGCTTCAAGCAAGTCCGACAGCAGCGAAAAAAGCAGCGATCCCGATACAGAGGAAACGGTAAGCGCCCTGTTTACGGGCAAGGGAGAAGCGCCGACAGATAATTACACGGTGTACATAGTAGACGTTGACGAGGGGTACTTGTCCCTGCGGAATGCTCCCAGCCAGACGAAAAGCAAGGTCATCGGTGAGCTGTATTACCAAGAGGAGGTATATGTTATTGATACGAACGGCGATTATTGGTATGTATACGCGCCCAATTCAGGAATGTACGGATATGTAACGGGAAATCCCGATTACTTGTATCCCGAATATTATTAATATGAAAAAATCCGGAAGGTTTGGAAGGTAAGAAGGTAAAATGATACAGTATATTGTAACAATAATAATGGGAACAGTCATCGGCTACGGCACAAATTATCTTGCTGTTAAGATGATGTTTCGTCCGAAACATGAAGTCAAGCTCTGGGGCAAAACTCTGCCGTTCACGCCCGGTGTTATACCGAAGCAGAAGGACAAGCTTGCTGTGGCGATAGGAAACGCAGTAGGAACATCTCTGCTTACTAAAGACGATATCAAAAGCAGACTGACGGGCGACGAGCTGAAATCAGCTGTTACGTCAAAGATAACGGAAATTCTCTCCACACAGATCAAGGAAGAGATAATGCACCTGGCAAAGCTTGACGAAGAAGGCTATGACGCGATGAAAACGAAGCTTTCCTCAACGATAACGAAGCAGATAATGGATTCTGTAAATTCTGTTGGCGTGGGGAAGAAGATCTCCGAGGAAACGTCTAAGGCGCTGATGGAGAAGGTCTCAGGAAATATGCTCAAGTACGTTGTTTCCGAAGAGATGGTCAAGTCATTCACAGACCACGTAGGAAAAAAGGTTCAGGAGTACGTAGACGAAAACGGCGCGGTCATAATTCGCGGCGAGGTTGATAAAAAGCTTGATTCTCTCGAGGAAAACGCCGTGACTGACCTGCTTTCTAGCGTAGATATCACCGAAGAAAAGCTGAACAAAACGATCTCCGACGCATACGACAAGGCTGTTGACAAAGCTGTGGACGAGCTTCTTTCACGCGTCGATATCTCGAAAATGATAAAAGACAAGATCGACGAAATGGATATTGATACACTCGAAGAGCTTGTAATGAAGGTCATGAAGGAGCAGCTTGATGTTATTATCAATTTAGGTGCTCTTATCGGATTTTGTCTTGCACTTATCAACGTCGGAATAAACGTGTTGTTCGGGTAATAGGCGTGGAACACGCGGATATAGTTTTTGTCATCGGGCAGGCACCCGGCGGCAGTTCCGCCGAGTTTACTACGGCGGTCAGTTGATCTCCGCGCCGTTAGCTTTATGTTTAGGCAACAGGCTTTAATGCGCAGCGCATAAAAAGAGGATATCCCAAACAATAACGCAGGTACGATACAAAGCAATGTTCCGAACTGTAAAATCTGAGTATTAAAGTCTTTTGTCTGAAAACGTAATTTCACAAACCATTATCAAAATATTGTCGGAAATACACTAAATTCCGGCAATATTTTTTTCTTTACAATAAAGAAAAATCATGCTACAATAAATGTGTAATCTATCCAAAATATATTTGTAAGGAGGAGATTTTATGTTAAGAAAATGTTTGGCGGAATTTTTAGGTACGGCGGTACTTGTAACGTTCGGCTGCGGCGTTGCAGCTTGGGGCGGAACAGCTCTGCCCGGACAGACAGGCGCAAGCTACGTTGCTATCGCGCTTGCGTTCGGTCTTTCGATCGTTGCGCTTGCGTATTCGATCGGCAATATCTCGGGCTGTCACGTTAATCCCGCGGTGTCGCTTGCTATGCTTATCAGCGGCAAGCTTACTCCGCTCGAGTTCTGCGGCTATGTTATCAGCCAGTGCCTTGGCGCGATCGTAGGCAGCCTTATCATGATAACGATGTTTATCAATACAGCAGGCGGCATGATGACGAGCGGCGTCGGTACAAACGGCTACGGCGAGTTCTCGGCGGCAGGGATCGGTGCAAGCGGCGCGTTTGTGACGGAAACTGTCCTTACCTTCGTTTTCGTTTTCGCTATCTGCGGCGTTACAAGTCAGGAGAAATTCTCTAATATTTCCGGCGTTGTTATTGGTCTTACGCTTACTCTCGTTCACCTTATGGGCCTTCCCCTTACAGGTACGAGCGTTAACCCGGCAAGAAGCCTCGGCGCGGCTGTCGGTGCGGCTGCATGCGGAAGCACGGCGGCTCTCGGTCAGGTATGGCTGTTTATCGTAGCTCCGCTTTTAGGCGCGGCTATCGCGGCTCTTTGCTGGAAGGTGCTTTACGGCGAGCCGCAGGAAGAGCCTGCTCCTGCTCCCGCAAAAGCAGCAGCCTCCTCCTCAAAGAAAAAAGGCTCTAAGAAGAAGTAATATTGCCTGATATTTACTTTCGCGGATTAGTATTAATGATCTCCCCGGTGCTGAAAATGTGCCGGGGTTTTCGCTTATGGTCAAAATGTATAAAAATATTGTGAATATTAGTAAATATTCTCTGATTAAATTTTTGAAAAAATTTTCAGAAACATTGACGAACCGAGAAAAATATGCTAAAATAATACCTGCGTGACTGCACAAGATATGCGATGAAGCGGGAGGTTGCGGCAAGACAGATTTGCCGGTTTTTCCGTGGAGTATGTCCGATTTTAAACCGGGCGACAGATTTTATATGAGTTTTTTGCGGCGTACCGTGTTGCGCCTGCAATGAATTCGTTTGCCAGATCTCCGGTGAACCTGAGCGGTTTTCCGGATTTTTAAATCGCTTTTTGTGAAACACCCGGAACGGTGTATGAGCAAAAAAGACGGCAAAGCAATTGTCCCCGCCGAAAAATAATATTTCAGGAGGCGATTACAGTGGCAGTCAAGGAAAAGATAAGGATAAGACTTAAGGGTTACGATCATCAGCTCGTAGATCAGTCGGCAGAGAAGATCGTTGCTACGGCAAAGCGTACAGGCGCGAGAATTTCGGGTCCTGTTCCGCTCCCGACAGAGAAGCAGGTTATCACGATCCTGCGTGCTGTTCATAAGTATAAGGACAGCCGTGAGCAGTTCGAGATGAGAACTCATAAGAGACTTATCGATATCATCAGACCGTCCAACAAAACAGTGGACGCGCTCACAAGCTTGGAACTCCCTGCCGGTGTTGAGATCGAGATCAAGCTGTAAGAAATATTCCGTTCTTATCGCCGCTAAAATAGCGGAGTGAAGGTCAAAACGGGAGATTTACTTCAAAGCTTTGGTACGGTACCAACCAACCGCATTCGGGGTCATGTTGGCGAAAGTCAACCAATAACTCTATTTCAGGAGGCATGAGAAATGCAGAAAGCTATTATCGGCAAGAAGATCGGTATGACACAG
>CACYDO010000024.1 GCA_902773165.1 uncultured Ruminococcus sp.
CAGTGTTTTCCCGAGAGTGCGGCAGATAGCTATGCACAGCTTGATAGTCGGGTTGTAATCGCCTTTTTCAATAGCATTGATAGTCTGGCGGCTGACTCCGACCTTATCTGCGAGCTGCTGCTGCGAAAGATCAAGCGCAGCACGGGCGCTTTTGAGCTTTAAATTCTTCACGCTTCTTCATCTGCCTTTTTCATCAGATCACTTATCATTTTTGTGACATACATGGATAAAAACATTACCGCAGAAATAAGATATATAATATTTCCGTTAAGCATACCGTCGGTAAATATGCTTTCGTCTTCATATATATTCCTAATGAATCTGTAAAGCCCGAATACACCGTACATCAAAGTAATATTCATAAAGCCGCTTGGCTTGTTTTTGCGATGAAACTCATTATATGCGTCCTTAATTATACATATAATTACAAACAGCGTAACTGAACCAAAAATGCCTATGAACAGCATTACAGGCATCAGCGCCCACTTTATCCCGACTATTTCAAGAATTGCACAGGCTGTGCAGTATAAAAGCAGCAGAACAAAAGAATATTTATATGCCTGATTACGCGCCATGATCTGTCGCTCGTCATATTCCTTACCATTTTTGCGCTGACCCGGAGCAATTATCACAACAAACCATACGATCATTAACGCAAATAATCCGAAAAACAGACTGACTATCCAAACAGTATTATCACTCATATACAACATCTCCTTTTAAAGAAGCTTAATAATGATTATCTGAGCTTATAATACCATGTATTTCACTTTATGTCAAGTATAACTTACATTTTATCAAGATTATTTTTCTTCTTGTTGCTGATATATATTACTTCAAATCTTAAAAACCAAAACAGCCCTGCCCCCGGACAAACCGGAAGCAGAGCCTATCTTTATTATTAAACGAATTTTATTCTTCCTCGTCGTCAACAGTGCGTGTATAATAACCGAACTGTCTGAAACGATTATAACGATTTTCGAGAAGCTCCTCGTCTGAAAGCTCAGAGAGAGCGCGAATATCCTTCTTTATCTGATGTCTGATCGAGTTGCACATCTTGTCGAAGTGGTCAAAATCCTCTGTGATTATTCCCTCAACCACCTTGAATTCACGCATATCCTGCGCCGTGATTTTCAGACAAGCAGCCGCGTCTGCGACCTTTTTGCTGTCCTTCCACAGAATACTTGCGCAGCCCTCGGGAGAGATAACGGAATATACGGCATTTTCGAGCATATAAACGCGGTCTGCCGTTGCAAGACCGAGCGCGCCGCCGCTTCCGCCCTCGCCGATAACGAAGGTTATAACGGGAGTTTTCAGACCCATCATTTCAAGAATATTTTCTGCGATGGCCTGACCCTGACCGCGTTCCTCAGCTTCTGCGCCGCAGAATGCGCCGAGCGTATCTACAAAGCAGATAACGGGGCGGTGGAATTTTTCCGCCTGCTTCATCAGTCTGAGCGCTTTGCGGTAGCCCTCGGGCTTCGGGCAGCCGAAATTCTTTGCAAGACGGCTCTGGAGATCGGTTCCCTTGTCTATCGCGATGAATGTAGCCGGAAAGCCTTCGTCGAGAAAACCTACGCCGCTGTAAATAGCTGCGTCATCGCCGTATCTTCTGTCGCCGTGAAGCTCAAATACGCTTTTAAAGATCTGGTCAACGTAAGCGCTGCCGGTAGGTCTTGTGCTTGCTCTTGCAGTTTTCAGTTTTTCATAAGGCGTCATACTCATGCTTCAACGCTCCTTCCCGAATGGATCTCAAGCAGATTGAGAAGCGAATCTCTGAGCTTTTCTCTCGGAATGATCGCGTCTACAAATCCATGCTCAAGCAAAAACTCCGCGCTCTGGAAATTGTCGGGGAGCTTGGATTTTGTCGTCTGCTCGACAACTCTTCTGCCGGCAAAGCCGACAAGCGCTTTAGGCTCTGCGAGAATGATATCGCCCTGCATAGCGAACGAAGCCGTGCAGCCGCCCGTTGTCGGGTCGGTCAGAACGGTAATGTACAAACCGCCCTCAGATGAATGGCGCTTTACAGCGCCGCTGACCTTAGCCATCTGCATAAGAGAGATAATTCCCTCCTGCATTCTTGCGCCGCCCGAAGCGGTAAAACCGATCACGGGAAGACTGTATTTTTTAGCGTACTCAAAGATCGAGGTGATCTTTTCGCCGAGAACAGAACCCATGCTCGCCATCATAAAGCGCGAATCCATCACGAAAAATGCAAAGGGTCTGCCGCCTATCTTTGCCGTACCGACAACAACAGCGTCCTTTTCGCCAGTTGTTCTGCGCGATTTTTCAAGCTTTTCGGAATATCCGGGGAACTCCAGAAAATCTGTGCTTTCGAAATCGTCAAACATAAACTCTACCGACTTTTTATCGGCAAGCCATTTTATTCTTTCCTTGCCGCCCATGCGG
>CACYDO010000025.1 GCA_902773165.1 uncultured Ruminococcus sp.
AACATAGAAAGAGATTCACTCCCGCTTACGGGAATGTGCTTGCCCTGAAGCGGATCAACTACGAGATATTTTCGTTTATTATTGTTTTCACGTTTGGCAACGTGTGCAAGAGTTTGTTCGGTATACATTATAATTATCACCTTTTGGTAATTAATTTGAAATTTTTATCGGCATATATCAATGTATATGCCGATAAAGTAGGGTGTGTTGATACTACGGGAATGTGCAGATTTTTGAGCAGAATTATGCCAAAAAGATGTGCGTTAACGTTAGCGTTGACATACACTTATTAATCGTGACTTGTGTTCATATTCATTGAGCTTGTTGAGGTAAGTCCTGCAGCAAATGCCGAAGCCATAGTGCGGTAAACCTTTAGCGTCGGTGCAAGCCATATCTCGCCCGTTCCGCGGTACACGTTTACAAGACCCTCGCCGCTCATAGCAGAACCCATAAGCGTTTTTGCGCTTCGTTCTACGGTGAATTCAAGCGATGAAGAGCGGAGTATCGCAAAGCGTCCGTCTACTCTGAGAACATCGTTTTCAAGACGCATAACGTTGATCTCCTGCATCGGAACCTGACTTTCAAGAATTATAATTCCGGGACCTACAAGCTGCTGCTGGAAAAGCGTCTTTCCGCCTGCTACCGCTGCGGAGATATTTCTCTGAGCCACCATCTGAACCGTTACAGAGCCCTGTGCGCAGTAGAACATTCCGTCGTCGATTATGATAGATTCGCCAGGACCGAGCTGCAATACGATAAAGTGACGGAAGGACGGTTCAAGCACAAGAAGACCCGAGCCGGAATACTGCGGCTGCGACATCTGCTCACCCGTAACGCTTGCTTTGAACATTTTACCTAGAGCATTTCCGAGAGTTACGCCGCTGACCATCTGTATAGGTCCTTGAAAATAGCTCATTGCGCCTCGCTCGATGGTCACAGTTTCGTTATTGAGATAAAGCGCGATCTGGCGCACCTTGATGTTTTGCTGCTCCATGAAGTAAACTCGCTGTGCTGTTGACGTGTCGGAAATGCCGAGCAGCTTCTGATATTCCAGAATTTCTACTCTTAGTCCCTGATTTTCAAAGCTCTGTACTACCTGTACGTTCTCTCTTGTTCCTATTGCCGACTGCATAATTAAGCCTCCTTGTATAATTATTACTATTATTATAGTTATTATATTGCAGAATCAATGTCCCGATATCAGCAAAATAACGCCGAACAACGCAAACGACGCAGCGATACCGTAAAGAAATAACTCCTAAACCGCGGCGATTTTTCTGAACGGCAGAGTGCTTTTCGGGAATCAACATCATATCGGGATCATTCGGGTCGATGAATATTGTGACAGTCATGCCTATCGGCAGCTGCCCGTGAGATGTGTAGTAAGCTCTGCGGTGAACCGTGCCGTATTGATCGGTGTATTCATATATGGGCGTATAGCTGTTATACGTCGAGTCATCGTATGCTTGTCTCATAGAGTCCCACGTGTGGCTCTGCACGACCTCAACTTTATTATCGACCACAACTGCATTCACCTGCATGGTACACCGCTTCGCCTTATTATCTTAATTCTGCGTCATCTTCGAGCCGAACAGCCAGCCTGCCGCCGCAAATACGGCAGCCATAGAAAAGAGCGCCACGGCAAATCCTTTTCCGGTTATAAAACCGATCAGCAGCGGAGCAAAGACGAACAGCAGCACGAAGACGGCAGCGCCTGATTTTGATTTGCGTGTATTGTTGCGGTTATTCATCTGAACCCCTCTTTTTTGTATGAGTTGATCACGCCGTAAACCTCTGCGAGCATTTTGATTTTTTTCGCCCATATTGCGTGAGTTTTATATTCGTTCATGCGCTCGTTGTTCTGACTACCTGCAACGAGAGAAATACTTCCCTTGCTCCAGTTCAGAATGGCGTTGGCGTCCTCAAGATCTTTTCTGCTGACCTTATACGCTTCGTTAACGACATTTATCTGATTCGGGTGGATAACGGTTTTTCCCGTAAAACCGCAGAGAATATCGCCCTCTGTTTCTCTGCGAAGACCTTCGTCCCAGCCGTCACCGTTAAAATATTCCCACACAGGACCGGAAACAACGTAGTCTAAGCCTAAGACTGTGACGATATCGCTGAAAATATTGGAAACGGGCTTGATATCGTGGATGGATTCGTTGTTGTGGCGGCGAAATCCGAAATGCTTGCACAGGTCGTTGCCGCCTACTCGTATGTTCAGAACGATAGGCTCGGCTCTTTTTAGCTTGTCCTTTATTGCGTAAAGAAGCTCTGTGCGAGTGCGCAGGTCGATCATATCGCCGCTTTCGAGAATTGGCATCATATAGAGCGTCCTGCCGTACTTTTCTCCTGCAAGTAGTATCTCGTCTATGTATTCGTCGGCAGCGTCGGGAGTGAATTTCGGGATAATGAATCCCGTTACAAGCAAATTCGCCTCTACGAGAGCGTTCATAATGCGCTCTATCTGACTGCTTTGACGTACTCTTATAAATATTTTTGGCAGAAATATATCGTGCGACTGCTTGTATTCGTATATCTTTTGCAGAGAACCGATCATTATCTGCTCGGCTTCTTCGACAAAATCGTCGTTTATCGTATCCTCCAGGCAGAGCGCAAGAGAATATTTTTTCCCGAATTTCTCCCGGGTTAATGAGCGCACTATACTTTCGTTATTGGCAGGGCAGTAAAGCAGCGGCCCTACGCTGTAATAAATCTTATCGTCCTTCATTGTGTACCATGTACTCCTATTGCTGATTTCTTTGCGATTACAATAATATACCTTTCTAATATACCTTTCCGGCAGCATTTTTATAATTTGTTTCCTGATTTTTACATATCCTCTTTATTATAACATAAATAAAAGAAAAATGGTAGATATTTTTAAATTGCAGTCGTAAATTTGTTGTAGAATTATTTTGATTTTGCGCTACACATTTTACACAATTTATTGAAAGTTACACATTTGTTGGTAAATAGATACTTTCATGAATTGCTGTAATACATAGTGGTTTATGTCAAATGTAAATAAAATTAGAAAATTAGAAAAAATATATTGTTAAAATTGGTTGATTGTGGTATACTTTTTATGGTTACGTTTTTTCTTTTATCGTTTGAAGCTATGGAAGACTTCAAAAAGGGGCAGAAAGATCTGCCGGATGGAATTTAATGGAAGGTTATATGAAAGGAATGGTGAGAAATGAAAAAAATCAAGGTGACGTTTAATGCTCCTGTAACGCTGTGGTTCGTTATCCTGTGTTTCGGAGCGCTGATCTTAAATATAGTCACCAAAGGCTGGGCTAACAACGCTTTTTTCAGCGTTTATCGTTCGCCGCTTTACAGTCCGCTTACTTACGTGCGCTTTGTGGGCTATGTTTTCGGACACGCTTCGTGGGAACATTACCTGGGCAATATGGTTACTCTGCTTCTTGTGGGGCCGTTGCTTGAGGAAAAATACGGCTCGCGTAAACTTGCGCTCGTCATGCTGTTTACAGCAGTTATTACGGGCGTGCTTAGCTTTATTATTTTTCCGAATATACAGCTGCTCGGTGCAAGCGGTATCGTGTTCGCGTTTATCCTGCTTGCTTCGATAACTGGTGTGAAGGAAGGAGAAATTCCTCTGACGTTTATACTGGTTGCAGCGATTTATTTCGGAGAACAGGTTTATCAGGGTATATTCCTGGTGGACAATGTTTCTAATTTCGGCCATATTATTGGCGGAATATGCGGCTCGTTAATAGGCTATCTGCTCAATAAAGGCAACGGCTCAGACGGCAATGCGTCAGCAACGGTTCAGAGTACGGCAGGTGCCTATGGCAGCCAATACAATGATAATTACAACACATATTATTAACCGAGGGAGTAAAAAATGCTTGAGCTACACAGAACCGATGACCCCGGGGAAATATTTCTCGGCTTAGATAAAAGACGTGAGGGCTGCGCATATTTTTACAGAATCACGGGCTTCAACGATGAGATAGAGCGGTTTATCACGCAGTATTGCAGCGCCGCAAGAGCTAATGGCGCTATTATTGGAGGAAAAATCAGTAACCCCGATGAAAGTCAGATAACCTACTTTGCCGATATGGCAGGGCGGGAGTTTCATTTGGATAAATTTTTTATAGGTAAGACTTTGGGCAGATGGCTGCCGCAGATGAATAATTCACAGTGTACCATGGCTGCAAATGCAGTGTATACTGCGCTTGAGCGATTTAAAGCGATGGGCAAAAACGAAGCTATGGTCAGGAATTTCTACATCAGGCTGATGTGCTGGCTGTACTACAAGTTCAGTACGGTTGTTATTCATTTCGGCGAAAACAACGCGCCTAAGATAATTGCCGG
>CACYDO010000026.1 GCA_902773165.1 uncultured Ruminococcus sp.
GCGATCGGGCAGGAAGCAAGCTACGAGATCAAACCGATCTCTGTTCTGATTCACTGGAACAAAAACGCAGATCAAACAGAAAAAGCCGCCCGGGAGCTTTACGATAAGCTCCGGGCGGTTACTTCATTGGCGTTAAACGACGCGCCTGTAAAATTCATATCGCTTTTGCAGTCCGAGCCTGTGGACGTGGGAACGGACGATAACGGTATCTTCGAGCGCGTCATTGAATTTGATATTTACTATGAAAGGACGGTATAAATAATGGCATCAACTGTAACGGGCGTTTACCCGTGTTATGAAAACCAGTTCAAGATCGGATCTGTCGGAGCGCAGACACTTGATTCTATCGCAGATTGTACAGCATTTTCCGTAGCGTTTAATGACGGTGTGGAGGAATGGACCCCATACAGCTCCGAGGGTTGGGTGAGAAGACTTAAAACAGCCAAAGGCGTGACTATCTCTGTTACCGCCAAGCGAAATGTAGGAGATGATGGCAATGATTTTGTCGCAGGGCTTGCATTCAAGAATGGCATAGAATCAGAAGCAGACTTCGAGTGGTCGTTCCCCGACGGCACAAAAGTGAAATTTACAAACGCTGTGATCAACATCAAGGCGTTGGGCGCAGCTGAATCAACGAATGTTGCTCCGCTCGAATTCGATGTTATGTCAAACGGCAAGCCGACTGTAACACCGGCAGCATAAGGGAGGATTAATCATGGCAAGAATACTTGATATTACGGACGCGCTCCATTTTGAGGAATGCCCTGAGATGAAGATCACAAACGAGCTTACCGTGACCGTCAACAACGAAGCAGCAGTCATACTCGAGATCCTGCCGCTCATTGAGGACGGACGCTCGGGCGCTGGTCTTGTTACAGCCTGTAACAAGCTGTTCAGTCCCGAGGATTACGAGAAGATTATGAATCTGAAGCTAAACTTCGGCGATTTTATGACGCTTATCAAGTCGGCGATATCTCTTGTCACAGGAGATAACGAGGGGGAAGCTCAGACCCGTGCTACGACATAAACGATGATTTTGATCTCATTGTTTCATCATTATTGTCGGAGTACGGGATAAGAGTATTTTCCGAGGACTTTAAGAAAATGAAATGGGGAGAATTTGCTTCGCTTCTTGCAGGTCTGTCGGCGGATTCTCCCCTCGGAAGAATAGTGCAGATACGCTGTGAAAATGACCCGAAAATACTGGAGAAATTCACTCCGCAGCAGCACAAAATACGAAACGATTGGCGTGAAAAAACGGCTAAACAGGTAAGCGCCGAAAGCTTTGACAGCTTTTTGGAAGCCATGAAAAATACGTTTATCAAAATGGCAGGGGGTGAAGTGAGTGCCGGATAATGCAAATGCAGTAAGAGTTGGAGGCGTTGCGTTCGATATAAGCCTGAATACCGCCGCTCTGAATAATGCCGTTAATGCAGCCGCACAGCAGATAAATGCACAGCTGACCGGAGCGTTTCGCTCCACAATGACAGCGTGTGAAAACAGTATCTCTCAGATCGGACGAAGCATTAACAACATCTCCGGGGAAATGCGCGGAAGCTTTGAAAATGCTGCAAACGATATCAGATCAAGCATGTCGCAGACAGCGCAGAGCGTTACGGAGGCTGTCCGCAGCAGTTCTCAGGCAGTGGCACAGCAGCTTGAAAATAATTCACGCTCTTTGTCGGAAAATATGAGAAACGCCTCAAATGATGTTGCTGGAGTAGACAGACAGTCGCAGGCTGCGGCAGGTACGATCGGCGGCACGTTTACCGGTGCTGTCAAAAAGCTCGGCTCTGCGATCGCCGCCGCATTTGCATTAAAACAGATCATCAGCTTTACACGTTCCTGCGTAGAAGCTGCCGCACAGGTCAAAGCGCTGAACGCACAGCTTGAGCAGACGTTTAATGTTCTTGAAACCGATGCCCGGAATGCCATAAAAGCCGTTGCCGACGAAAGCGGTATCCTCGAAACGCGTTTGCAGGGCGTAGGCACACAAATCTATGCGTTTGCGAAAACCTCCGGCATGGATTCTGTATCCGCATTGAATATGATGCAGGAGGCTTTGAAGGTCACTGCCGACAGCGCCGCTTATTACGATAGGTCGATTGAAGATGTTTCTGAAAGCCTGAAATCATTTTTAAAAGGCAATTACGCCAACGACGCAGCACTCGGCATTTCCTGCACCGAAACAACGAGAAACGCTGCGGCAAATAAGCTGTACGGCAAGTCCTTTATGGAGCTGTCGGAGGCGCAGAAGCAGCTCACGCTTTTGCAGATGGTCAAGGACGCTAACGAGCTCTCGGGTGCTGTCGGTCAGGCAGCGCGAGAATCTGACGGCTGGGAAAACGTCATAGGCAATCTGCGCGAAGCATGGAAGCAGCTCTCGGCAGCGTTGGGAACACCGATATTGCAGGCATTGATCCCCGTTGTGAAGAATATAACAGACTCTATCTCGAAAATGACGGAAAGCGTAAAAGAAGCGACTGCAGCTCTTGCGGAGCTTTTCGGTTGGGATCTTTCTTCTGCCGAGGGTACCGGCAATTCGATCATGAACATTGCAGACGATGTCTCTCAGTCAGAAGAGAATGCCGGAGATGAAATAGAGAAAACTGCAAAAAAGCAGGAAAAAGTGCAGAAAAGCCTTGCAGGATTTGACAAGCTGAATGTACTGTCTCAGAAGAATAACGAAGACGATGAAGGCGCAGACGAAGCTAAGAACGAAAAAATAGCACAGACTGCCGAGCTTGCGCAAAAAAGCGTGGACGAGCTGAACGAAAAGGTAAACTCCGTGAAATTTGACGGTATCAAAAAGGCTGTCGGAGAGCTTATGAGCTTCATACAGCCTTTGGCAGATGCAGTTCGCGGCAATGTGCATTCTACTGTAGATATCGCTCAGCAGGGGATTCAGAAATATCTTGGCAACTATGGCGGTGAAATCGGTGAATATGCCGATAGGATAAAAACAAATCTTATTGAAACGGCAGCTCAGACGAGAAACGGCATTGCCAATATCATCAACGAAGCGACTGAAAGCCAAAGCAGAATGAGCGAGAGCCTTTCCACGGGATTTGCCGATCTTCTCGGAGGAGCAAGTATATTCACGCTGTCATTTGCCGATGTTTTCTCCGATATGTTTTCAACAATAAGCGGCAGTTTCGAGCAATGGACGATCGACAACTCCTCGCTTATCGGTGATTTCTTCGACGGGATAAACGGCAATTTTGCCAATATCATGACGACGTTGGGAAATATTCTCAATGACGCAGGAACAATGCTTACAGAATGGTGGGATAATACCGGCTCGCAGGCGTTTTCCAAGCTGACAGAAGCGTTTTTTGATGTTCAGACTGTTCTGCTTGATTTCTGGACGAGCTATGTATCACCGTTTATTGATTACATAATAGATTCTGTCGGTGATCTGTGGGATAACCATCTCAGCAAGCTTTGGAGCGGATTCCTTGAATTTATTTCAAGCCTGTGGGAAGCAATCGCAGCGATATGGGACGGTCTTCTTCGTCCGATCTACGATACGTTCATCAAGCGCCTTATGGTAGGTGTGATGGGAGCGTTAAAATCTATATGGGATATTGTCGTTGATGTTTTCGGCGTTGTAGTCGATATTATTCGCGGCGTTATCCGCAGCGCACAGGGCTTGCTTGACTTTATCACAGGTATTTTTACAGGCGATATGGAAAAAGCAGTCAAAGGCTTTGCAGAATTTGTTCAGGGTATAGCAATAATGATATGGGGCGTGATTAAGGGCGCTCTGAACCTTATCATAGACGCATTGAACACTGTATGGTCTGCGCTATACGGCGTATTGAAAAGCATTGTGGACGGAATAGGCGATTTTGTAGGCGCGATCGGTGATGTTTTTGGTGCTGATTGGGGATTCAGCATGCCTGATGAAGTGCCGAGGATACCGAGGCATGCAACGGGCGGTATTGTTCGTGCGCCTACAATAGCGATGGTCGGCGATAATCCCAATGCTTACAGAGATCCTGAGATCGTTTCGCCGCTTTCTAAGCTGAATTCGATGATGGACGAGAAAAATGCGCTGAGTGACGAGCTGCTTACACAGATACTGTCTTATCTTAAAATGATACACGATATCTGCAAGGAGGATAAGCTTATTGAAGTGATAGCGGAGCTTGACGGCGATCCTGTTTTCAAGAATATAGTGCGCAGAAATAACGCATATAAACGTATGCATGGCGGAAGGAGCGCGTTTGCATGAGCGATTATTTAATACGATTCGGCAATGAATGGTTTCCGCATGATCTGCTTGCAGAAGACGGGTATTCTGTAACGCCGAACAGACGAACCGAGCTGGAAGCCTTTCGTGATGCTGACATAGAGCTTCACCGCGTTACAAGTCCGAATTTTAAGACAAGTATTACTCTTACGACCTGCCCGATGTGCAGAAGCGATAAGGAACGCTTACAGAGGATCATAAATGCTGCCGGATCTATGATAAACGAAACGGAAAGAAAAGTTAGTGTGACTTACTGGAATGAAGAGGAGAATACATATAAAACCGGTATGTTCTACATGACTGATCCCACATATGCAGTGCGAGGATATTTCGGCGGTGAACGCTGGTATAAGCCGATCACGTATGAGCTTATCGAATACTAAAAAGAAGGTGACCCCATGCCAACAAACGCCGTACCCGAAGCATTCAAAATCGCCGCGTTAAACGGCAGCATACTAAATACCGAGCTTGACATCTGCGTGTTTGGCGCAGGCGAAAACGGCGCGAATTTACATCTGAAAAATCAGCATATCGTGTCTGAATCCATGAATGTCACACAGGCTGTCTGCGACGAAGAAAGCTTGAAATTCGGCGGCTGTATCTCAAACGGTTTTGAGATCGAGATCTCAAAAAACGTCGATCTGACAGGCAGATATATAACGGTTTCATGTACGCAGACAGTTCTCATGCCGACATACCCGGGCGCGCATTTGCTGCCCGGTGCGCAGGTCTATCCCGGATATTCAAAATACACGCAGAGCTTTTACGTCTTTTCCGGCGACGTTTTCAGCTGTAAATTCAGTAAGAACAGATTAACGCGAACGCTTGTTGCCTACGATCGTTTTTATTCGCGCGGATCTCCCGAATGCAGCGATTGGCTTTCGGGAGTATTCGGAAACTCAGATACTATCACGCTCGGACAGCTGAGAAGCGCCGTTGTATCCAAAATGGGGCTTACCGAAGCAGAACCCGGAACAACTCTTCCGGCAGACAGCTTCCCCGTATATAAGCTCGAGCGTGAGGTAACATTGCTTGAACTGCTGAAAATGACGGCTGAGTTTAACGGCGTGTTCCTGTGGATCAACGGTCACGGCGATCTTGAGTATCTCACATTCTCCGATGTTTTACAAAATGAGAAATATGAGTATTACATGAAAGCAGAAGCCGAGGAAATGAATTGCCCCGGCTTTGACTGTTTAGAAACAGACTTGGGCGTGTATAATCTGTTCGGTACAGGTCAGAACTATCCGTACTATCTCGAAAACGATCTTGTAACTAACGGTCACACCACGGCGGCTGATGTTGAGCCGGGAGCGCAGGGCAGCTTTCAGACAGAATTTGATAATGTGAAAAGCAGCATTTCACCGAATTTTCAGAATGTCGTTTACCGTCCTGCCGAGCTGAAAGCGCCTGCGCGGCTCTGGGTGCGCCCGTGCGACAGGATAATTTTTCCTATCAGGTGGTATTCCCTTGATGATAACGGCGATGTACAGGAGCATAATTCTACGATTAATTCTGTTGTCCTCAGCCGACGGATAACAGGCATACACGCTATGACCGACGAAATAACCGCAAATGGTGAATCCAGGTCACAAGACCTTATTGATTACGTGAGGGAGATTTAATCATGTCAGACTATACGCCAATATTATGGAAGGATTACCCGGGGTCTACCGATACGCCGATTACTGCCGCGCAGCTTAACAGGATCGACAACGGCACGGCGAATGCTCTGGACGGCATAGACCAGCTTTGGAGCAAGCTGTCTTCCGACGTTCCGGACAGTTTTCGCACCATGTTCCCGGAATTCGGAAGACGAAGCATAGCGCCGATTTCGGTAGCCACTACAGAATCGCTGCAGCAGAGCACGCCGTATTACGATATTAATATAAACAATTACAATTTCGACAGCGCGACCGACGGAATTCTGATATATCGTTACACAACGAATGCAGCGTCAACAAGACTGATCGGCAGCTCGGGATATGCGTTTGCAGCTCCTGATGATAATACAGTAAGAATCGTGTTCAGTAATACGCAGTTCACGCAGGACGATAAGCTTGGTATCTTTATTTTCAACAAGAACTCGTCCTCGTCTTCCGGGTCCGGGTCGGGAGGAGGAAGTGTCGCTATCGACGGCGCATATTACTGTAACGGCGCGAATGATAATATTACGCTGCCGCAGTTTGTGCAGCAGAATTCGAGCAGAGCCGTTATCCCGGTTATCGGTACGTTCGGAGTAGATAATTCTACCGTTCAAGCTGATAATAACAGCAATTACAGCATGGTGTGTATTAACAGCGGCGATCGGAAAATAACGATTGATTTCACGCTGTGCAGCGTTATTCAGCCGAACAATACACAGTTCTGCTATTTTAAAAACTGCATTGTAACAAACATGAATGTATTTTGCAGCAGTATTGAGA
>CACYDO010000027.1 GCA_902773165.1 uncultured Ruminococcus sp.
TTAGTCTCCGCGTTTTGATATTTAAAGAAAAAGACGCGGAGACCAACTTCACTTTACATATAGCTTATTACTGCGATTATTAATGCGGTATTGCCATAAATTTTTATTTAACATTTATGAACTTATATTTTACCTGCAAAGCAAAAGCCTTCCCCACGACGGAGAAGGCTTTTTGTCGGCTTTTTTGTATTGCCGCAGTATATTGAGGAAGGAATACCAACTAAATGAAGCTGATTATTTTATTAATACAATCATCTTTTGGGAAATATGTTCAGAATAGCCGGATAAAATAATTACTCCGCAAACATAGCTGTTGAAAGATATCTTTCACCTGTATCGGGAAGAAGCGCAACGATCAGCTTACCTTTGTTTTCAGGGCGAAGGGCAAGCTTCTTTGCCGCTGCGATGGCTGCTCCGGAAGAAATGCCTACAAGCAGTCCGTCGCCGCGTGCAGCTTCACGTCCTGCTGCAAAGGCTTCTTCATTTTCTATTGTAATGATCTCATCGTAGATCCCTGTATCAAGAGTATCGGGAACGAAGCCTGCGCCTATTCCCTGGATCTTATGAGGACCTGCCTTGCCCGTTGAAAGAACGGGAGATGTTGCCGGCTCTACAGCTACGATCTTAACATCGGGATTTTTCTCTTTAAGGTACTTGCCCACGCCGGAGAGTGTACCGCCTGTACCAACGCCTGCAACGAAAATATCGACCTTACCGTCTGTATCCTCCCAGATCTCGGGACCCGTCGTATTAACATGAGCCTGCGGATTTGCAGGGTTAACGAACTGACCGGGAATAAAGCTGTTGGGCGTTTCCTTCTGAAGCTCCTTAGCCTTTTCGATAGCGCCGGTCATACCCTTTGAGCCGTCTGTAAGAACGACCTGAGCGCCGTATGCTTTAAGGAGATTTCTGCGCTCAATGCTCATTGTTTCGGGCATTGTGAGAATGACCTTATAGCCTCTCGCCGCTGCCGCTGCTGCAAGACCTATACCGGTGTTTCCGGAAGTCGGCTCGATAATAACAGCGCCCTCGGAAATAACGCCCTTAGCCTCTGCGTCGTCAAGCATTGCCTTTGCGATTCTGTCCTTAACGCTGCCGGCAGGATTGAAAAACTCTACCTTTCCGACTACGGTTGCCTCCAGACCGTTGTTCTTTTCAAAATTTGAAAGCTCCACCAACGGAGTTTTGCCTACAAGCTCAAGTGCGGATTTATAGATTTTCATAATTTTGCTCTCCTTTTTCCCGGTGTTTATAAAACACCTAATTCATATCAATTTGATAGGTTTATTGTACCACTCATTTTTCCCTATGTCAAGTGGGTAAGATATAAATTTTTTCTATTACCGGAGATCATAAACACCGATAGCGTTTTTACTATTACTTCGGCAGCTAATAAGCGTAAAAAAAACACCTCGCTGCGCGCCCCTGCACCCCGGCAGAACTTCACGTAACATTATTACAATTATCTTTCAATCGGATTATTTAATTGCCATATTAATAACAAAAGAAAACTCCGAAGAAAATCGAGCGCAATTATTTACATTCCGCATATTTCAACGTTATATTCTCTGAACCAGTAATCCACCTGCGCGATATACGCCAGGATCTGCGGCGCGCGCATAAGCTGACCATACCACGGTGAGGAAATCCCATCGGGGTCTTCTATAATACTGCGGACGCCCTGCGTTTTGAGCATATCTTGAATCGGAGATGTTTTATCCGCAAGAATTTTTTCCGCTCCCTCACAGCACAGGCGGAAATACTCGGGATTATGCGTTTTCGGGTAAGGACTTTTCTTGCGCCACGCAATACTTTCCGGAAGAACATCGGAAAAAGCGGCGCGAACTATGCCCTTTTCCCTGCCGTCGAGCGATTTAAGCTCCCAGGGCATATTATAGGCATACTGAACTATGCGGTAATCGCAGAAAGGAACACGCACCTCCAGACCGGAGTACATCGACATACGATCCTTACGGTCAAGCAGCGTCTGCATGAACCAGAAGAAATTAAGCATAAACATCTCACGCATACGCTTTTTATGCGGCGTATCGTTCGGAAGAGAATCAGCAAGCTTAACGGTGTTCTCATATTTCGCGTGAACGTATTCCTCTGCGCGCGGGAGAAATCCGTCTTTCAGAATTCCGCGCCGAACCTGCTGAGTACGCGACCACGGAAAACACTCTTCAAATAAAATATCCTCATTATGGTACCACGGATAACCGCCGAAAAGCTCATCGGCACATTCGCCCGAAAGAGCAACGGTAAAATCTTTTTTCACCTCGCGGCAGAACAGAAGCAAAGAGGAATCGACATCTACCATTCCGGGAAGATCGCGCGCCTTAACTGCGTCAAACAACGCTGCATAAAGATCTTTATTGTCGAGCACTATATTGTGATGAACAGAACCGATATCGTTCACCATTGTATTTATATATTCCTCATCGGAATTTGGCTGAAACAGCGAACGCTTAAAATACTTTGCGTTATCGATGTAATTTACGGAATAAGTGTCGAGCGTTTCCCCGTGCTTTGCGCGATAACGGGCTGCTGTTGACGAAATTATACTGCTGTCCAGACCGCCGGAAAGGAATGTACAGAGCGGAACATCGCTGACAAGCTGCCGTTCTATCGCGTCAGTCAGGAGAAAACGAATATACTCGATAGTCTGTTTTCTGTCGTGTTCATGCTCACTCGCGCTTATTCTGAAATATTTTCGTTTAATAAGCTTACCTGCATGATATGAAGCGCATTCTCCCGGCAAAAGCTCCCCGATATTTTTAAAAATACCGCCGCCCGGAGTTCTGCCCGGACCTATAAAGAATATCTCCATAAGCCCTTGCTCGTCAATCTGCGGTTTAACGATCGGGTTTGCAAGAAGCGTCTTTATTTCCGAGCCGAAAATAAAACCTCCGTCGTATTTGCAGTAAAAAAACGGCTTAACGCCGATGGGGTCACGAGCCAGAAAAAGTGATCTTGTTTCACTGTCGTAAACGGCAAAGGCAAAAATGCCGTTAAGCTTCTCCACACATTTTTCTCCATAGCAAAGGTACGCTTTCAGCAGCACCTCCGTATCGGAATGACCGCGGAACGTATATCCGGCAGATGTGAGCTCACTGCGCAGCTCCTCAGTATTGTACAGCTCGCCGTTGTAAACGAGGGCAACAGTACGATCTCCCAGACGTTCCGTCATAGGCTGCCGTCCGTTTTCTGGATCGACGACTGTAAGTCTGCGGTGAATCAGAACGCAGCCGGGTTCTGCATATGCCCCGTGTTCATCGGGGCCGCGGCGGCAAAGAGTTTTGCTCATGCGGTCAATGATATCTGTCTGTTCGATCAGCGGTTCACGGTCTGAAAACCAACCTGCAATACCACACATAAGTACCTCCGTAAGTGTGTTACTTTTTTCTTTTATATCATATGCCAATCCTCTCTTCTTCGTGCCGTGGAGTTATAAAGATCAAAAACAGCACGCATGATACAAAAAGCGCAAGGCTTCCGAAAAATGTAGAGGACGTAAATTTGGCTGCGGTCTGCTCGATATTTGAGAAGGTATCTGCAAGAGTTTCTTCGAAAACATCGGTATATTTCTCGACAAACATCGTTATACACGCCGATATTGCTCCTACTATAAGTCTTGCAGTAACAAATTTCGGTTTATTTACCGATAACTCCGGTATTGCCGCGAACACTTGAAAATGAACGCAAAGACCACCCCACCCAACTGCAAGCGCTGTGAGATACATTGGCGCACCTATCTGAGCAAATCGCGCGCAGCCGTCAGTCACCTCAAGAACAGACCGCAAAGCCGCGCCTGTGACAGAATCTTCAGCTACGGAAAAAGCCCCGAGAATAAGCGAGGAAAACGCTGAGAACAGGACCACCATAGAACAAAGCGAAACCGCCGCGCTGCATGCGCTTTTTGTCGCCAGGACAAACGCTTCGGAAAAAGGTCTTTTATCGTCCGCATCAAATTTATTTCTTTCTATTTTCTCGTGAAATCTCGCTTTTACCGCAAGCAGGCAGCCGAGGAGCAAGCTTGCTGCCGTCTGCGCGGCAAAAAGTACAGCGCCTATCCGTTTACTGCCGTACATCTCGTCACCGACAGCACTTATCAAAAAAGCAGGTCCGGGATTTACGCAGAAAAACAGCATTCTTTTCGCCTGGTCTGCGGTTATTTTTCCACGTCGAAGCAAAGACGCCGTTCCTACTGCGCCGACGGGGTATCCGCCTATCATGCCGAGCAAGACCGTTATTCCTGCGCATCCGGGTAAATAAAGCAGCGATTCGGTAAGCGGAGAAATGATCCTGCCCAGCCTTGATGATATCCCGTATTCCGAAGAAAACGCCGACAAAAACATAAACGGAAACAGCGAGGGAAGAAGGACTTCCAGCGAATATGTTATCCCCGAACGAACTCCGCTTGCCGCAAGCGACGGCATATACAGTGCGCCAAAGCACGCGAAAAAGAACAGCAGCATTACGGCTAAGAACGTAAACATATCGCTTTTTTTAGACGAATAGACACTTCTCAAACGGCATACTTCCTTTCTGTCATGAGAAAATATATTCAGGCAGCAGTAAGAATATGATAAGCCGCATTGAAAAACGTTCCTGTTTATGTATGATATAAATATTATTTTAGCAACTGAATAATCACATTTATATGGTTGTATGTATCACAATCCAACCCACACCCCGTCAAAGCTTCGCGTAACATTTTTATAATGATCGTTAAATTAGATTATTAAATTGCCACATTAATAAATTCCTAAGCAATAATAATAAATTCTGAAATAACTTTAAAAATTCACACATATTATACAAATTTAGAAAGACAATATGATATAATATCTACATATATTTCTACATAAATGAGGAGGGCGTTTAAATTGAGCTTTGAGATAAGAAACAATACTCTCCGGCGCTGGCTGCCCGAAAGCGGAGAATCTGTGGCAAAAATACCGCCGTACGTTGAAGCAATTGGTCAAGGCGCTTTTAAAGACAGCAGCGCACTTGAAGAAGTGATAATTCCGGAAAATGTAACCTGGATCTGGGCAAAAGCCTTTAATGGCTGCCATTCGCTGAAAAAGGTCATACTGCCCAAAGGCTTGATGCATATAGGAGATTCCGCATTCGAGGATTGTTCTTCCCTTTCCGAGCTTAATATCCCCGACAGCGTATATTCCGTAGGCAGCTGTGCTTTTAAAGGTACGCCATGGCTTGAAAACCGCAGTGAAGAATTAATAATAGAAAACGGGGTTCTGATCTCCTGCAATAAAGCTTTAGAATCCGCTGCCATTCCCGAAGGAGTAAGAAGTATTTCGGCGTGTGCATTCCGCGGCTGCACTCAGCTTAAAAATGTATCATTTCCGAAAAGTCTGAGTTTTATAGGCGGAAGCGCTTTTGAAGGAACTGCCTGGCTGAAGGAATATCCCGATGATTTCGTTGTTGTGAACGGAAATCTGCTGTACTACAAGGGTAATGATGAGAACGTCAATATTCCCGACAATGTTTCCGTTATCTCAGATTTTGCATTTGCCGGCTGCAATGGGATCAAATCGGTAACTATTTCCGAAAGCACCGAAAAAATCGGCTCAGGAGCGTTTTTCGGCTGCAAAGAGCTTGAACATGTAAACATTCCGAACAGCGTAAAAGAATTAGGCATAGGTGCATTCAGCGGCTGTGAAAAGCTTAAAAGCATAATAATACCAAAAAGCATTTCCAGGATTAGTACAAAGTGCTTTGAAAACTGCACATCGCTGAAAACGGCACATATATCACAGGGAGTTTTTACGATAGGAGAGTATGCATTTGTTAATTGCTCGTCGCTGCTATATATAAATTTTCCCGAAGGTATGAGCGAGATCAAAGAAGGCGCGTTCTTCCGCTGTGCTTCTTTGATACACATTGTTTTCTCAAAAAGCATTAAAAAGATCGGGGGATTTGTTTTTGAGGGAACGCCGTGGCAGATGAATTATATCGGAGAATTTATTTCTCACAACGGTATTTTGCTGCGCTACAAGGGCTTAGGCGGAGAAGTTACCATTCCGGAAACTATCTCTGTGATCGGCGAAAATGCGTTTTTTGCTTGCGCTTCACTCACTAAAATTATTATTCCTGACACCGTTAAAATAATAGACTCTTGTGCTTTCGGGGGCTGCACTCAGCTTGTCAGTGCTGAAATTCCCGAAACCATCACACAGATCAAAGAGGGTGCGTTCTTTAAATGTGAAGCACTTGAACATATCAGAATTCCCGGAAGCGTTAAACATATAGGAAACGCGGCGTTTGAATTCTGTGAATTCCTGGAAGACGCAGAAATATGCGGCGGCGTTGAGTCCATAGGAAGCAATGCGTTTTTTGAATGTACATTACTCGAAAAGCTCGAAATACCCGACAGCGTTAAAACGGTCGGCGAAGCTGCTTTTGCATATTGCTCTTCTTTAAAAGATATAAAGCTTCCGGCAGATATAAGCATAATCCCCGACTATGCGTTCAGCGGCTGCCGTCAGGTCAAAAAAGCAGAGATCCCAAAGGCTGTAACAAAGATCGAAAGAGCGGCATTTTCCTCATGCTCAGACCTTGAAGCTATCGCTTTTGAAGGCACGCCGGAAATAGAAAAAGACGCTTTCAGCTTCTGCGTTGCACTGAAAAACATCGTTATTCCCGAAGGTTCGGACAAAGCTCAGTTTGAAAAATATGGTTGTTTCCCTGAAACAGCTGCATACAAATAAATTCTCCCCCTGTCGAACGGCAGGGGGATTCTTGCTAATACTAAAATTCAATAAAACACTTTAAATCTTTTCGGTCTAATTTCCGCAATGCTGCGTCATCACCCTTGACAGGCGCCCGAAGGAAGTGCCCTTGGGGTACGACAGCCTAGTCTCGCCTGCCGGCTCGGTCGGTGCTTCTGCTGAGCAGAGATCTCCACCGGAGATCCGCACCCTGCGGGCTCTTCCTTGCCTTGCAAAAATTATCCTCGAAAATCTTTTAAAGGTTTTAATTGAATATTAGTATAA
>CACYDO010000028.1 GCA_902773165.1 uncultured Ruminococcus sp.
AGTTTTAAAGTAAAAGAGGAAATAAAATGAATAACGAAACGAAAGGAAACCTCTCCGCAGATTCTGCGCCGAAAAGCAGAGAACTGTCCGACGCTCCGCGCAGCAAGAAGAAAAGAGCTTTCGGGATCGCCGTTCCGATCGCTGCTGCTGCCGTTATTCTCACGGCAGGCGTTGTTGCTTCTTCCGTAAGCCTTGGAATGTTTGAAAGCGAAACGCATGAGGCGTTTATCGCCACAAAACAAAGTGCAGCAGAGCTTGCCGCTCCGGAAGGTATCTTCCTCGAAGGTATCTCGGTTCAGGGCGTTGACTTAGGCGGTCAGACAATGAAAGCTGCACGCGAGCTGCTCACTGTGAAGGAGTCGGAAATGATCCCTTCCATGAATTATTCGCTCAACTGCAGCGACAAGATCATCTATCTTACTGAAGATGATTTTGACTTCACCTTCGATACAGTCAAAGCGCTGAACGAAGCATACGAGTACAGCGAGTATATGCGCGGTCTGCTCATGAGCGAAAACAGAACAAAGCTCAAGGGCGATGAGATCAGAGATTACCCGATCACTATGACTATGGACGAAAAGTCCATAAAAACAGCCTGCGACGGCGTTGCAAAAAAAGTCAATGTTGAAATGCAGGACGCTCACGTTACCAATATCGACGTATCAAAAGAAAAGGTTGCCGATATGTTCTCCTTCGCAGAGGGCGTTACAGGATTTGAGCTTAATGTTGACGATCTCGTTACTCAGCTCGATACCCTCATTAAAAATCAGGAGTACAGCGCAGACATCATCGGCGAAATGACTGAGATCAAGCCTACAATAGATCTCGTTAACCTTAAAAAGAACCTCGTTCTTATCTCGCAGTACGTCACCTATTCCGGAAACACCTGGGCTGGCAATATGAACATGACCCGTGCGTTTGAGCTGATGAACGGCTCGATCATCAAGCCCGGCGAGGTGTTCTCATTTAACGGAAAAACCGGCAACTCCAACCTCGCGGAAAACGGATTCTATTCCGCAGGCGTTATTGTCAACGGCGCGGAAGCAAACGGTATCGGCGGCGGTATCTGCCAGTCTGCAACGACTATCTATAACGCTGCTATCAGAGCAGATATGACGGTAGTTGAACGTGAACCGCACACGTGGCCTTCTGTATACGTTCCGATCGGTATCGACTCAGCTATCGACTACGGCAACATCGACATGAAGTTCCGCAACGACACAGAGCATGAGGTCTACCTCATCTGCTATATGGACGGCGGTACGCTTAACGCCTTTATCTATGGCTACAAGCCGTCAGATTTCGACGAGATCTGCACAAACTCATGGTATACCGGCGCTGTCGGCGGCGGATTCGGCGCTCAGGCAGAGAGAAAGTATTACAAGGACGGCAAGCTCGTTAAAACAACCGATCTTCCTTCTTCCTTCTACGCAAACGGCGGCGGTACAAGCTACAGCATGGACGAAGAACCGAAGGGTTATGTATTCAAACGAGTTTTCACCGATAAAGAAGCAGAAGCACCTGTAAATACAGATTCTTCTCAGCCGCAGGAAACAGATTCAGACAAAGCAGAAACAGGTGAAGCCGAAAAAGCTGCCACCGATGAAGCTGCTTCAGGAACAGAGTAAAAACAATAAATTGATCCCCATGCTGACGGGCTGTCCCGAAGCATGGGGATTTTTTGTATGTTTTACTTTTTTATTAATATGTCAATTAAATTATCTGATTTAACGATAATCGTAAAATGTTACGTGAAACTCTGCCGCAGCGCCCCGCATTAAAAGCCCTGTCAGTTGGCTACAGGAAGAACAAATTAAAATATGCGGCAATAAAGTTAAACTGCATATAAAGTTGGGCGTTAATTGCCTGCGGTCGCTTGATCGCCCGGTTAGTTAGCTACCGGAAGATTAAGTTGGGCCGCGGAACTAAGACATGCTTATTTACCGTTATTTAATTACCGAAGTAATAAACAGTGCAGATCGTTATTCACACAATGCTTTTAAATTAGCTATCGCCTCGGCAGCGTTTTCTGCTTTGAAAACGCCCGTACCCGAAACGCTGATGTCAATTCCTGCTTCTGCACACTCAGCTATTGTGCTTTCGTTTATACCGCCGTCGGCTTCTATAACAATTTCCTTGCCGATACTTTGTGCATATTGCTTTATCTCCTTCACCTTCGGCAGCATATCAGCCATGAATGACTGTCCGCCGAATCCCGGCTCTACCGTCATCACAAGCACCATGTACAGCTTGTCGAGATACGGGAAAACTGCGCTTGCCGGAGTATTCGGCTTGACCGAAAGAGCAGCCTTGATGCCATAGCTGTTTATGAGATCCAGCGTCTTCCCGATATCACTGTCGCACTCAACATGGATCGTGATTATATCAGCTCCTGCTTCGGCAAAATCCTTTATGTAGCGCTCCGGCTCGCTTATCATCAGATGAACGTCAAACGGCAGCTTCGTGTACGGTCTGCCCCATTTGATTACAGGCGCGCCAAACGTGATATTGGGAACAAAGTGCCCGTCCATAACGTCTAAATGAATAAGATCGGCTCCTGCTTTGTCCATTCTTACAAGCTCGTCGCCAAGCTTTGAAAAATCACATGATAAAAAAGATGGTGCTATTTTCATATCTTACTCCTCTGTATTTTGCTCTGTCTCGGCCGCTTCTGCCGGATTATTCTGCTTCTTAGGCTCGTAAAAAATAAATAATACCGCCGCCAGAATCAGCATGGGCAATGCCCCTATTACGCCGTTCGGCGCAGGCCCTAAGATCATAGAGCCGTATTCATTCGTATTGAAAAGAATCGGCAGCGTTGCGATCGCATTGAATGCACCGTGGAAAAGCGTCGGAACAATAATGCATTCGGAACGATCATATATATAGCTCAGTATGATCCCTATCAGCGTCGTTATATAACAGAACGCTATAACGCCCAGCCACGGTGCGCCGAAATAGTCCGTTCCGTACTCGTAGCCTACCAATACGATAAGCGGCGCATGCCACAGCCCCCAGATAACTCCGGAAATTATCAATCCCGGTTTTTTGCCCGTAAGCCTTTGTATTGCCGGCGTCATATATCCCCGCCAGCCGATCTCTTCACCGATAGCCGCAATCATATTGATAAACGGCGCTATGGTGATCGCTTGAACTAACTGTACAGCAAATAAAGTCTTTATCGGCATACCCTGCACAGTTCCGTCGGAAATATCTATTCCCTGTTGAGAAATCATCTCCGTAAACCCGGGCATTTCCGCACTGAAATCCTTCGGATATACGCAGAAGAATACGGCTGCTCCTATAATTGTCAAGACTGTCGGCACAAACCACGCAAACAAAAACCAGCCTATATTTTTCTTGATATTCGGCTTCCAATTAATACCGGAACGCTTTTTTGTCAAGCCCTTGCATACTATCGCAGTTACGCACCCCGGGATCCACATTCCCACTATAGCTCCAAGCTGAAAATATTCTATCAGCCTTGTACACAAGAAATATTCAAAAACATATGTCAGGAGAAATGTCAGTCCAATGTACAAACACAGGCGTCTGACTTCGCTCTTTTTTTCATCAGTCATATTCAGCACTCCTTATAAAACACGAGGCAGTTATAAAACTGCCTCTCGTTTGTTTATGGCAACACCGCACAAATACCGTCTAACGACTCAGCACCAAATCTGACTAACCATCTTTGGCACTAAATTTGTGTGGTATTGCCATATATCAGTTCTTCTGGAATCTCTGAACAATTATCGGAGATACAAGAACCCCGCCTATCCAGACCAGTGATATAATGAATATCGGTATGGAGCTTATGTTGTGAATACCTGCAAACAGCACGATAGCTGTAACGATCAGCATTTTGAGCAGCGCGCCTACTATCTCGATCGCAAGCGACAGAGAAATGCAGCGCTTAGTCTGAATACATTCGCTGACCGCAAGCCCGAACGACGTAACGCCGCCCTTTGTTGCGATAAACGCAGGAGATGTTCTCTCTCTGCCGACCATCTCATCGCGGATAACATTTGAATTTTTCTGTTCGAGCACCTTAATACTCTTCAGACCTATCCCGAAATCACGAGCGATCTTTTCAGCCGTGATATTCACGTCGATCGTTCTTACAAGCAGGCTCATATCGCTTGCTTCCATACGTTTAAGAACATCGGAAACGCGGTGGTTAGCCGTATATCCAACAAGCAGAACGCCCACAAGCGTACTTGAAAGAGCTATGTAAAGGATCTCGTCGCCGTTTGACTTGAGCTGAGCCTCATCATCAGCCGTAGGCGCATAAATGCCGTGACTTCTCAGAAGATGTCTGTTGCCGATAAGTACACGTTCATTATTTACCCAGCCGATAAGCCCCTTGCCGTCCTCATAGATAACGCCCTCAGCAGTCGGAAGCGCTGCACGGGTCTGCTTGTCGATCATTCCGTCAAACATAACCGACATTGCTCCTCCTGCAGCTGCTGTCACAGCGGCAGCCGCATTCAAGCCTTCATTCCAGCGGTAGGAATCAAAAGCTCTGTAATCGTTGAGCTGAATCGAGCCTTCCGGATAAAGATCCTTCGCGTCTATCATAACGGCAGCGCTCTCCGAGAAGGTATCTACCGCAGTATAGCCGACGATCATAGATTTATTTACAAGCGATTTCTTCGCAAGGCGATGGAGCGGAACAGCCGCCAACGTCTCAGCACTGATAGGCACACCTGCGCAAAGCATTACGCAAAGCACCGAAACAGCGTCAAGGAAGCTCTTCGAAATTATACCTGCCGCAAGAGCTATGATCACCGACAGCACAATAGTCGGCAGAGCAAAGCTTGCTGCAAGCTTGTCGCCCGGGTCTTCCGCATTGGAGATCCTTACGAAATGCTTTAAGAACGCCGTCTTTTTCTGGAACGAAAGCTCTGTTTTGTCATTTCGCGTTCCGCTGAGAAGTCTTGCGACCATTCTCTGATCGGGGAAGAATTTTCCTGCGTATTTCTGCGCAGTATCGGAAACAAAGCGGAAATTCGAAGAAATTCTGTCTGCGTCAAAATAACGACCTGCACATGTTACAAGAAGCGTCAGCATAACTATCAGAGTATATACATTCAGTCCCTGACCCATGAACGATACAGGCGCAATTATTGAAAGCAGTGATTGCAGCGCAGCCGCAGCAGCCGCAGCAGCTGTTCCCGTATAGGCGTTTGTCTTCATATTACGCAGCGGTTTCAAGCCGTCAATAATGATATCGCGGCAGCAGAACACCGAGCCTTCATAAAGTATAAAGTTTATCAATGCAAATATACGCTGTGCAGACGCCAGGGCTAATGTTCCTGCGCCTACGGTAAATCTGCCGCTAAAGCACGAGAAAATAAACGCTGCACACGTTAGTCCCAACATTATATTAAATGTCAGCGAAGCCTTTTTGCGCTTATCCGTAAGATACTTGCGCACCTCGGGAGCGTCCTCCTCGCTGCGGTACTCGATCGGTTCGGGAGCGCGTTCGTCCTGCAGGTCAAGTCTTCTGCCTATGCTGTCAACCTTATCGTGACTTTTTTCAAAGTCGCGCGCTTCCTTGAGTTCGGGAATATCACTTTCTCTGATATCCGGCAGCGTGACCTTACGAGCTGCATTTTCCTGCGGCTGTTCGGGCGGAGCTTCGGTAAGCGCCTCTTTTGTGGAAACGCTTATCATCTTTTTATAATTTACTATGCATTCGTACTCAAATTTTACCGATTCGGTAAATTTGCCCGCTGTGAATCTGATTTGATTTTCAGATTCCGGTCTGTAATTGGAGATCTCCAGCTCTGTTATCGGAGCAGGAGCAGCTTCACCGTCATTTTTTGCGGAAGCCTGAGCTGCCTTGCGTTCAAATTCGTTTACCTTCTGCTGAACACGGCGGTCATTCTCAAGCCTGCGCTTCTGTTCATCGGTCAGAACGTCCTTTTCGTCGCTCTCTATAACGTTAAGCTTTTCTCTCAGCTTATCAGCGTCAAAGCTCGTTTCGGTGACGTTGTCGTTTTTGATGATCGAAATAACGGGAGCTTTCGG